>JACRBM010000104.1 GCA_016219275.1 Chloroflexota bacterium | reverse complement strand
GTAACTACTCAGCCAACCCACATTTACGCCGATGAAAAAACAAATTTATCCGCGAATAACGCGAATTGCGCGAATAAGAAGAAAAAATTAGCGAAGATTCGCGTAATTCGCGGATAAAGGAACGATGGCTGAGTAGTTACCCGCCGGCATTGTATCACAAGTGAGAAAGAAAATAAAACGTGTTTTGAAAATTCCGCGTATCCAGAGTATAATTTTCACAATGGCTATCAATTTTCTCGCCCGCTTCCTTCGCCGCGTTGGATCAAAGAAGCAAGCCAGCCCTGCCGACGCGACCGCGCGCGCCAAGACCGCATTTGGAATTGGCGCGCTCGTCCAAGAACGTTATCGCCTCGACGCCGAGTTAGGTCGCGGAGGCATGGGCATCGTTTATCGCGCGCGCGATTGCCATCTCGACCGCGACATCGCGTTCAAGATCATCAACCTGGACGCGACCGGGCACAGCACGCGCGAGCAATTCTTGCGCGAGGCGCAGATCACCGCCCAACTCCATCATCCGAACATCGTCGCCGTGTACGAAACGGGCGCGGTGGACGCAGGCGCGCCTGAGCCAGCGCCCTTTATCGCGATGGAATTGGTGCGCGGCAAAGAGCTGGACGCGCTGCGCGGACTCTCCTTCGCGCAAAGCATGGACATCGCGCGACAGATTTGCAACGCGCTCGAGTACGCGCACGCCCAGGGACTGGTGCATCGCGATCTTAAACCGGGCAACGTACTCGTCGAAAAACGCGGCTATCGCCATGTCGCCAAATTGGTGGACTTTGGCTTGGCGCGTCCGCGCGATGCCGCGAACCTGCCGCCCGAACACAGCATCGCGGGAACTATCTACTACGTTGCACCAGAGTTGATTACCGGCGCGCCGGCAACCGTGCGCTCCGATTTGTACGCGCTCGGCGTACTGTTGTACGAAATGGTGACCGGGCGCGTGCCGTTTTCCGATTTCGATGTCCAAGCCATTTTTGAACAACACCTAAAGGAATCGGTTGTTCCACCCAGCCAAACGCGTCCTGACGTACCGCTCATTCTCGAATCGCTGATCTTGCGATTGCTTGCCAAAGACCCGCAAGACCGTTACGCGTCCGCGCGTCAAGTCGGTCGTGTGCTCGAACAAATCCTCGCCGCGAAAAAATCCTCCGCCACGCACGGAAATGTGTCCCGATCTGTACCGCCAATCCTGGGACGCGCAAATGAAATCGCGCAAATCAAACACGCGCTCGAAGACAATGCGCTGGTCACACTCACTGGCGCGGGCGGCATCGGCAAGACCCAGCTCGCACTCAACGTCGCGCACCAATTGACTGACGAGTTTGCCGATGGGGTGTGGTTGATCGAACATGCCGGGTGGAGCGACCCAGCACTAGTGCCAGCACAGGTTGCCTCTGTCCTGGGGCTGAAAGAAGATTTCCGCCGTCCGCTGATCGTCGCGTTGACCGAACATCTGCGCGAGAAACATGCGTTGCTCGTTTTGGATCATTGTGGGCATCTCGTCGGCGCGTGCAAACAATTCGTCGAGACGATTTTGCGCGCGTGCCCTGATGTACGCATTCTCGCGACGAGCCGTCATCCATTGAATCTTGCCGACGAGCATGTCTACACCGTTCCACCGTTATCACCAACCGACGCGGAACATTTGTTGAGCGAACACGCATCAAGTGTCGCGTCGGTCAATACACCATCGCTGACGCGCGTGGGCGAGCATCTCAATGGAATTCCTCTCGCGCTCGAACTCGTGGCGGCACACGTCAAAGAATTTCCCGTCGAGCAAGTCTTGGCGAACCACACGACACAAACGCACGACCAAATTTTGAGCGCGGTGCTGGATTGGAGTTTCGCGCAACTATCCGCGCGCGCGCGCGAATTGTTCAAACGGGCATCTGTATTTCGGGGTGGCTTTACGATTGACACCATCAAATTATTCGATCAAGTGGACGATTCGGAAGCAATCAATCTCGTAACCCAGTTGGTCAACCAATCACTCGTGGATGCCTGCCCCGTCAACGATGGCGTGATGCGTTATCGCATGCCCGAACCGATTCGCCAGTACGCGCTTGCCAAGTTGCAAGCATCCGGCGGCGAGCCAGATGCGCGGCTCGATCATCGCGACGTGTATTTTCGGCTGGCGCTCCAAGCCGCGCCGCATCTTCACGATGCCGAACGCGATGCGTGGCTCGCGCGTTTGGAGCCGGAGCACGCCAACTTGATTGCCGCGCTCGATTGGACCATCGAACGTCCGCAACATGCCAACATCGCGTTTCGTTTCGGCGACGCGTTGTGGCAATACTGGCGCGCGCGCGGTTACTGGCGCGAGGCAAACGACCGGCTATCGAAAATCCTCGCGTTGGCGCACACCTTGTCCGACGCTTCCGCGCGTGTTCGCGTCCTGATCAGCATGGGACACCTGGCGGTTTTTCAAGCGGACTCTGCCAGAGCGCAAAGTATGCTCGATCAAGGTCTGGCTCTCGCGCGCGATTTGAACGATCAAGACTCAATCGCGTATGCGTTGTGCGGACTGGGTGCGCTCGCGCATGCGCGAGCCGATGCCGAACGCGCTGAGGTCTTGTATCGCGACATCGCGGCGCAATATGCAAGTGCCGGGAATGTCTGGGAAGCCGCGAACGCGCTCTTCAAAGTGGGGAAATTAAAAGCACAGTGCGGCGAGTATCTCGACGCGTGTGCGATCTTGACTGATTGTTTGGATACGTTCCGCCAACTCGGCGACACAAAAAAGGTCGCTCACGTGTTGAGCCGCCTCGGCTTGATTGCGTGCGCGCGTGAGCAGTACTCTGAGGCATGCACATTTTTCCAAGACAGTCTAACATGCTGGCGTGAATTGTCAGAACCATTCGAAATTGCCAGTCAACTCACTCACCTTGGATACGCGACGCTCTATCGAGGACATGACGATCAGGCGCACACATATTTTGTCGAAAGCGTATCGCGGTTTGTGGAATTGAATTCCCGGCAAGGAGTCGCGGATGGCGTGTACGGAATCGCCGGCTCATTCGCCCAGCGCGATCCCGAACGCGCCGCGCAATGGATCGGCGCGGCAGACGCGTTGCTGGCAAGTGGACCAGTTGAAAACATCAAGCCAAGTGATGAAAAGAAAAACTGGGTGATCCAACACCTTCACTTGGAATCCCCAGCATTGCAAGCCGCGCGTGCGGTTGGTCGCGCGATGAGTTTGGAACAAACCATTGCCGACGCAGTCGAATCCGGAAAAGGTTGATCTTTCAACGCAAATTCTGCGCGCGCAGTAACGCATCTGCCCACGTCGCGTCATCACCCTGCAGGGGTGGTGTCGCATCCCCGCGATAATTCACTCCCAGATCGTACCCCGCGCGATCGTACATCGCGTTGAGCCACGTTTGCAATTCGACGCGCGGTTCGTCATCGCCGCGTTGCAAAGGACGCGGAAATACCGGCATCGGTTCGCGCACACTGAACACGTACAGATCCGCGCGCGGTCGTTTGTCCGCGCGACTGACGAGAATGCGATAGTCCGCGGGCTTGCTCCCGGACATCGGCAAGGGTTCTCCATCACGCAAGAGATCAATTTCGACCAAATGCGTGGCGCTATCCAACACGCGCTCGCGCTTGCGCATGTACGCGCGACGACCCTTGCCTTGTCGCTTGTTCGCCGACGAGAGAATTTCAATCGCCGTAATCACCTCGCCGGTCGCCACCGCGCGCACTTCGAGATACCCCTCTTGAATCACATCCGGCACCGGCACGGTCACCGAAATCGGACTCGTCGCCGATTCTACCGCGACGTACTCAGCCACACGATCGCGCAAGACCTCGACATCGGGACGTCCGGCAAATTGTGAATTCCCTGGATCAGCCGTGTAGGTTCGCTTTTCAATCGCGATGCGATACTTGGGACGGACGCGCGGGGCGAGCGCATCCGCAATTGCCGTGATGAAACGATGATGCACGTCGAGCCACATTTCGGGATGTTCGAGATACGGATCCATTCCAGGAAATGGTGATGGCATTTGATCCTCTTTAGCAGAAATGCCTTTGCCAGAATCCAGGTTTCTCCCCTACGGGGAAACCTGGATTCTTTCTTGTTCACAACAATCCGCGTTTTGCCGCTTCGGCGACGGCTTGCGCGCGATTCGCAACGCCCATCTTTTCGAGAATGTCCTGCACCTTGCGCTTGACCGTCACCTCGCTCCAAAATACCTTTTCCGCGATTTCCTTGTTCGTCGCGCCGGCGGCAATCAGTCGCAATACGTCGAGTTCTTGATCGCTCAACCCAGAATCCGCGCGCGCCTTGTCCTTGACCAGGTCTTGAAATTCGCGCATCACCTTGCCCACAAGCGCCGGGCTGAGGAGACGATCGCCGCGCCCCACTTGGCGAATCGCCGAGGCAAGCACCTCGGGCGACGCGCTCTTGAGCAAGTATCCTTCCGCGCCGGCGCGCAACGCGCCGAATAGAAATTCGTCCTCATCGTACGTGCTCAAGATGATCACTTTGATATTGGGATGCTCGCGCTTGAGTCGTTGCGTTACTTCGATGCCGTTCTGACCGGGCATTCGAATATCGAGCAAAATTACATCGGGTTGCAACGTAGCAAGCGCGGCGAACAAACTTGCCGCGCTATCCGCTTCGCCAATCACTTGAATATCCACGTGATTCGCTAGCACACTGCGGACGCCTTGCCGCACAATCGCGTGATCGTCTACTAACAAAACCCGCACAGTGTCCACGAGGTCTCCTTGCTCTTCATTGAGCAATCGGCGTTTTCAGCACAATGCGTGTACCCACGCCCACTTGCGACCAGACATCCAGGTCGCCACCGATCGTTTCGGCGCGTTCGCGCATGCCGATCAAACCCAGGTGTGTGCGCGGCTCGCGCATCACCGCCACGCTGTCGAATCCGCGACCATCATCGCGAATTTCGACGCGTAGATCGCGCGCGCCAAAACTCACTACGATATAAACGTGCTGCGCCTGGGCGTGGGCTTCGACATTGTTCAACGATTCTTGCGTCACGCGAAACACCGCGACCTCGGCTTCGGGGTCGAAGCGACGCGGCGCACCATCCACGCGCAATTCGCACTGAATTCCGGCGACGCGTTCGAAACTGGCAACCAACTCGCGCAATGCCGGCACGAGTCCGTGCGTGTCGAGCGCGACGGGGCGCAAACTGTAGATCGCGCCGCGCATCTCCGCTTCGATACGCCGCAACAAATTCTGGGTCTCGCCCAGCCGCATCTGCGCCGACTCTGGGTGCGCGGCGAGCGCGTCGCGTGCCGCCTGCGTTTCGAACAACGCGCCGATGATGAGTTGTTGCACGCTGTCGTGCAAATCATGCGCGATGCGCGCGCGTGTTTTCTCTTCGACGCGGCGTTCTTCGGCGAGCACTTGGCGCAACGCGTCGGCTTTATGCGCCAACTCTTCCTTCGCAGCGACCAATTCGCCGGTGCGTTCCGTCACACGTGTTTCCAATTCGTGATTCAGCACTTTGAGTTGCGCGTGCAAGCGCGCCTTTTCGATCGCGACGCCGACCTGCTGTCCAATCGCGGTGAGCAACGCGCGGTCGGATGCGTCAAACATGCGTGGCACGTGACTCCCCACGTGCAAAACGCCGACGACACGATCCGCCGTTCGCACCGGCACAGTCAACACCGAGCGAAATCGTTCGCACGCGCACGCGGTCAGAGCGAGTGTTGGCGCGCGCCCAATATCCTCAATCGCGATGAGTTGCCCGGTTTGCGCGGCTTTGCCACACACACATTGTCCGAATGGTACCACGCGTTCCGCCGCGATAAATTCCGGCGATACGCCGCGCACCGCGCCGAGCACCAATTTGCCATCGTCGAGCAAACGAACTTCGCCCGATTCGAGCCGCAATAAATTGAGCACGCGGTCGAGCGCGCATTCGAGCACCGCGTTCAATTCAAGCGACTGATTGACCGCTTCACCAATCGCGTTCAGCGCGACGAGTTGTTGATGTTGGCGTTCGCGGTCGTGCGCCGCGCGTTCGAGCGATGCCGCCGCGCGCATTGCCCAGGTGAGCGTAAAGAAAATCGCAAGGGGACCGACCACGCCTAGCAAGACAACGCCGATGACGACCTGGGGCGCATAGGGCACATAGCCGTCAACGACAATGCCTTCCCACAACGGATAGCCGATGCCGAACACGGCAAGCGTGATCGGCATGATCCATCGCAACGTGGTCATCCCTTTTGATAATCGGGAAAGCGTATCAGGGGTCATCTGTTCTTTCTAGTTGCCTTCAAACCGATTGTATCACAGGCGAGAGGCGGAATCAATCGCGCGTGGGTAGGTCGGGCGATGTAGGTCGGGCAATGAAATCGCCCGCCTAAATAAGGTCAAGCCCGCTGAAGCGGGCTGGCGCGCAATTGGTTTGGGTCGCCAAGATTTGCTTGCAATGTGCGTGTCAATTCGATTCTGTCACTTTCGTTTTTCTAGATACGCTTGGATGTTTGCCCACTCGCCAAAATCCCCGCTCAGCATACGGGAACAGTATCGCCGTAGCAGGTCGGCGTACTTTTCAAGGTCGCCACGTATTCCTTCGGGTTTGATCTCTGTCTTGAAGCCGATATGTAGATCAGGATCCAAGCACCGCACAATCAGTTCGAGAGGGATTTTGCCCGCTCGTCTGAGAGGTTCCGGCAAGTATTGATCTTTGGGATCCACCGGTCTCATGCCAACCTGAACAGTATGTCTGTCGAGGACTATCTCTATAAGGGCATATTCTGTCTGTCCTTCAAACAACCAACTTTCATCGTGAGTGAGCGAGAATCCAAATTCAGAAACCAGGAATCCAAAAATAGTGGGCACTGCTTCCTGGAATGCTTGCTCATAGGTTAGTTTCTTTTCTTCCATGTCGCCTACTTCTTGCTCTACCTGGGACAGCGCGCTTTGAATTCGTTTTCGAGAAAACACGGCGGCGCAGTTTCTTCGGGACGGAGTTCCGCGATCAAATCGAAAAACTTGAAATCGGGATCGTCCACATTTCTCAAGCGTACGACGTAAAGCGGTTGAAGCAAAACGTGATCGTAGTCACGCACTGTGTACTTGCCCTTGAGTCCATCGAAACTGGTTTTCTCTAACGCGGCGCTCAACTTGTCCGCGTTCGCGTCGCCATTCGTCGCGCGTAACGCGGCGACGAGTAATTGCGCGGACGTAAAGCTACTCTCGACGAACAAATCGGGCGGCACTTTGTACTTGTCTTTGTATTTTTGAACAAGCCAATCGTTCACCGCGTTTTTCGGCAACGCATAGTGGTACGCGGTCACCCCGTACGCGCCGACGAGTGTGCCATAGCCGGTCTTGATCGTTTGATTATCCGCCATCCCGGCGAATACTTTCATCGCCTTGAAAATGCCCACCTGGTTCATCTGCGTGAACATCGGCACGAGACCCGGACCCGTCCACGTGACGACCGCGGTATCCGCGCCGCTCTCCAACACTCTTTGGAGAATCGGCGTAAAGTCTTTCGCCTCTTGCGGAATAAAGAATGCCCCGTACTTTTCCGGCGAATCGTTCACCGCAAAGCGTCCTCCGTTCGCGCGGATGATCGCATAATACGTTGAGGCGTTCGCAATCCCGAGTTGCGTTTCGGACGCCACCTGCACAAAGTTTCTGCCAATCGTGCGTAGTGCCGCGCCAGTTGCCGTCAGGTCTTGCGTGGATGTGCGCGAAGTACGAAACACGTACGGATTGAAATTCTTGCCGCTGATGTCTTGAATGATGGTTGGTTGCGCGATGTAGATTTTTTTGAATTGCCTGGCAAGGTCCGCCACCGCGAGCGCGACCTGCGCGCTCGGCACGCCGACGAGCACATCCACTTGATCATTCTCGATCAACTCGCGCGCGACCTGGATTCCTGTTTCGGGTCGTGACGCCGTATCTTTGACAATCACTTGAATCGCGCGACCGGCAATCGCGTTGTTGCCGTCGGTCGCGTACTCCAAGCCCAGCGCGATACCATTTTCGATTTGCGCGGAATAAACCGCGAATGTCCCGGTCTGATCGGTCAGCACGCCGACTTTGATCGGCTTGGATTCTCGAGTCGCGTTCGGGGTGGGCGCTAGCGTGCGCGTCGCCTCTGCCGCACGCGTTGTAGTTGGCGCGGGCGTAATAGCAACCTGGGTCGGTTGCGGTTGCGCCAAGGGCGTGTTCGGCGCGCGCGGCGTCGCGGTCGGCTCAACGGTCGGCGACGCGCACGCGACCAGCAGAACGAGAATGCACAACGCGAATGTGTGGAAGGGCTTCATCGTTGCTCCTGCGAAAAAAATTCGAGCCGCATTATAACACCGCTCGCGGCATCCGTAAAAACACACGCCCGCCGCACGCCGCGTCCACATATTTGACAGCGCGACCACATCGCGATATAGTTGAGTTAACTGAATATCAAACCTTCGGGGCAGGGTGAGCCAAAAGCAATTCCCGATCGGTGGTAATGTTAGTTAGATAGTGCGTTAGTGCGTTAGTGCGTTAGTTGGACATTCAACTAGCGAACTAGCGAACTAGCGAACTAGAACACTAAACAAGCCCACGAGCCGCGCGCGACACAGCGAGCGTGGCAGGAGCTAGTGTGATTCTAGCGCCGACGGTATAGTCCGGATGAGAGAAGGAACATGGCGACTGGTGCGTATCTTGGCGTGCCGCACCCATGTTGCAAGCGAATGCCCCGGTGCGAATTTTTGCATCGGGTTTTTGTTTGCGAATGTCATTGCGACCTGTGGAGCGGACGGCTCGTCCGCTCCACAGTAAAGCAATGATCTTAACCTGCCCCGATATTTTACGTCGGGGATTTTGTTTTGGTATGGTAGACCAACCACTGATTCAGATTCAAGCGATCAGTAAACATTACGGGTCGCCGCGCGACGGCGTGTTCGCGCTGCGCGAGGTGTCGCTCGATATTCGCGCCGGCGAGTTTGTTTCGATCATCGGACCATCCGGTTGCGGCAAATCCACGCTGTTGAAAATGATCGGCGACTTGATCGCGCCGAGCGCCGGACACATCACGATTGATGGACACACCCCCGGCGAGGCGCGCCGCGCGCGCGCGTGCGGCATCGTCTTTCAATCGCCTACGCTGATGGACTGGCGCACCATCGCGCACAACATCGCGTTGCCGCTCGAAGTGATCGGCGCATCGTCGCGTGAACAGGACGCGCGCACGCGCGAATTGCTCGACCTGATTCGCTTGCGCGAGTTCGCCGCGCGCTATCCACGCGAATTATCCCTGGGCATGCAGCAACAAGTCGCGATCGCGCGCGCGCTCGCGCCGCGTCCGGCGATCTTGTTGATGGACGAACCGTTCGGCTCGCTCGACGAAATCACGCGCGAGCGGCTCGGTTACGAATTGCTCGATGTGTGGCAACGCGCGCGTGTGACGGTCGTGTTCGTCACGCACAGCGTCAGCGAAGCCGTGTTCTTGTCGGACCGCGTCGCGGTGCTCACGCCGCGCCCCGGTCGCCTCGCGCGCGTCATCGCGATTGACCTGCCGCGTCCGCGTCATCCCGAAACGCGCGATCTGCCCCGTTACGCCGAGTTGGTGCGCCAAGTGCGCGGCGCGCTACGCGCGAAAGGAGCGCGATGAATCACGATCTCACCGCGCCACGCGCGCGCGATTGGACAGTCCGATTCAACGCGCGGCGTTGGCTCAAACGGCATATCCAATACGTGCTCATTCCATTCGCGCTCGCGTTCTTTTTGCTAATGTGGGAAGCCCTTGTCGCGTGGAAGGATTATCCCGCATTCATCTTGCCGACGCCGCGCGCGGTGCTGGCAAGTTGGATCGAGAACTGGCGGAGTGGTTTGTTCCCGCGTCACCTGGGCATTACGCTTTTCGAAATCGGGCTGGGCTTTGGCATCGCGCTCATGCTCGCGTCGGCGATTGGTTATGTGCTCGCTAAATCGCCGCTCGTCGAAAAAATCGTTTCGCCGTACCTCGTCGCCGCGCAAGCGATTCCGCTCGTCGCGGTCGGTCCGCTCATCATCATTTGGATTCGCACCGGCATTGTGCAAAACGCGCTCATCGCCGCGCTCATTACTTTTTTCCCGATGCTCGTTAATACGATTGTCGGCATACGCAGTGTGCGCGAAGAATATCGCGCGCTGATGCGTTCGTACCACGCGAGCGCGTGGCAAGTGTTTACCAAACTCGAATTGCCAGCCGCGTTGCCGGTGTTGTTCGGCGGACTGCGCGTTGGCGTGACGCTCGCCGTCATCGGCGTCATCGTCGTCGAGTTGATGTGGTCGGATCGCGGGCTGGGTTACTTGATGAACATCGCGCGCGGTGCGCTCGACACGCCGATGTTGTTCGCGACGATTGCCACGCTCTCCGCGATGGCGCTCACGCTTTACATCGGCGTGATGATATTGGAACGCATCCTGATTCGTTGGCAAAGGAGTTCGTAATGAAAACCACACACATTGTTTTGCTGCTCATCGCACTGAGTTCGGCGCTGGCGGCGTGCGGACCAAGTAGTGGGCAAGTACCAACCCAGGTTTCTCCCACACGCGCGGCGGAAACTGCTGTCGCACAAAAAGCGACGCCGAGCAACAAACCGCTCACCGAAGTCACCGTCGTAATGGGGTACGTGCCGAACGTGCAATTCGCGCCATTTTACGTCGCGGAGAAAAAAGGATTTTTCGCCGAACAAGGACTCAAGGTCAAATTCAACTGGGGCTTTGAGGTAGACGGCATCAAACTCGTCGGCGCGAACCAAGCCGAGTTCGCGCTGCTCGGCGGCGATCAAGTGATCCAAGCGCGTTCGCAAAAAATTCCGCTGGTGTACGTGGCGAATTATTACAACGCGTTTCCGATCAGCATTTTTTCACTGAAGGAAAAGAATATCAAGACGCCGCAAGACCTCGTGGGCAAACGCGTCGCACTGTCCGGCTATTTCGGCGCGACGTACAACGGGTGGCGCGCGTTGCTGTACTCGACGGGGATCAAAGAATCGGATGTGACGACCCAGGACGTGGCGTTCGCGCAGATCGCCGCATTGACCCAGGGTTTGGCAGACGCGGCGGCGGGCTATTCCAATAACGAGCCGGTGCAGTTGCGCTTGCAGGGAAAAGAGATCAATGTGATCAACGTGGGCGACTATAGTCGCTTGGTCGGCATCGGTCTGGTGACGAGCGAGAAAATCGTTGCCGAAAAACCGGAGCTGGCGCGCGCGATGGTCATCGCATTGGTGCGCGGCATCGAAGCGACGCGCGGCAATCTCGACGAGGCGCTGACGATTTGTGTGCAAGCCGCGCCGGAACTCGGCGGGCAAAACATTCGCACCTCGCAAGCCGTCCTTGCCGCGACGAATGAATTGTGGAAAGCGCCGCGCATCGGTTTCGTAGACCCCGCCGATTGGCTCGCGTCCGCGCGGTTTATGAAAGATGCGGGATTCATCAAAGAAGACGTGGACGTGTCCAAAGCATACACGAACAAGTTCGTACCGTGAACGGATTAAATCGGATAAACGAATGGAAAACGCGGGCAATGCCCGCGTTTTCCATTCTCATCCGTTTATCCGTTTCGATCCGTTATCACACCCACAACCCGCCGTGCACATTGATGACTGCGCCGGTGATATAACGCGCCTTGTCTGAAACGAGAAACGCGACCATCTCGGCGATGTCTTCGGCAGTGCCGAGTGTGCCGAGCGGAATGAGACTCGGCAATTCGCGGCGGTCGGCTTCGGTCGTGGCGTACGTTTCGATAAACCCAGGACTGACGAGATTACAACGAATGCCGTAGCGCGCTTCGCTGCGCGCAACCGATTTGGTCAACACGACGACGCCGGTTTTCGCCGCGTTATACGCCGTGGTCGTCGGCGCGCCGCGCACGGTTTCGGCGTTCAGCGAACCCAGGTTTACAATGTGCCCGGTCTTTTGCTCGCGCATCGCCGGCAAAATATACTTCATGCAATAAAACGTCGAAGACAAATTGCCATCAATGACGCGCCGCCACTCGTCCACTTCGGTGTCGCAAATGGACTTGACGAGGAACGGTCCCGCGTTGTTCACCAAAATATCCACGCGTCCGAACGCGGCGAGCGTTTGATCAATCAACGCTTTTGCGCCATCTGCCGTCGCGACATCCGCCTGCACCACAATCGAACGCGGCGCGTGCGCCCGCACGAGTGCGAGCGTTTCTTGCGCCGACGCGGTGTCCTTTTGATAATTCACCACGACTGTCATACCGTCGGCGGCGAGCCGTGTGGCAATCCCGCGTCCGATCCCTTTGCCACTGCCGGTAATAATTGCTACCCGTTCACTAGCCATCCTACCCCCTCGTATGATATCTACTCAGCCCATCCTTGCGAAGGTTACCAACCACATTTCCAAGGAATCGCGCTTTCAAACCTTCGCAAGGTTCAGCAGTCGCCTCGGACGTCAATAACTCGCTTCCAGCGCGAGACGTTCTTGGCGTAACACCCGTCGCTCGACGGTGATCGGCGTTTCGCGCGGTTTCAATTGCTCGTCGAAAAACGCGAGCGTGCGCGCCATGAACAATTGCCAATCCCAGCCGGTAAAAACGTGTCCCGCGTCCGGATACAAGTACATCGAAACCGGTTTGCCGCGCGCGTTCAGCGCATCGGATAATTGCACCGACCATTCGCGCGGGACGATCTCATCTTTTTCGCCGTGATGAATGATGACCGCTGCGTCCACGTATTGCAAATAGCGGCTCGGCGACGAGCGCAGAAAAATATCGTGCAAGCGCGCATTGCTATTCGCGCTCGGCGTTGGCATGCCTTCCAAACTTCGCGGCAACAAATCCTGGAACGCTTGCGAGTCGCGTGGCGCGGGCGTAACGAGCGGCGTGCGACAACCGTAGAGCCAACAATAATGCACTTCATCATCGCCGGTCAACGCGCCGTACAACGACGCAACCTTGATCGAGTTGTTGAGCGTGAGCACGCGCAGAGTGATCTGCCCGCCCATGCTGTGCCCCCAGATGCCGATGCGCGACGTGTCCGCGTACGATAGTGAAGGCAACGCGCCGATGAGACTGAGCACATCCACTGCGTAACCAACGTAGATCGGGTTCGCGCCGCACTGCGACCCAGCATAGCAACGATAATCGGACGCGAGCGTGAGATAGCCGCGTCGCGCAAAATTATCCGCCGCGCGGAGCGTGCCATCGCCGGTTTTGTACTCGCTCGGTTTGAAATAACCGTGATTCAGAATCACCACCGGGAACGGACCCGCGCCGCGCGGAATGTTCATCATTCCAGTAATTCGCAAATTATCCGACGGGTATTCAAACAGGACACGTTGGAACGCTTCGTCGCTTGCCAGCGTCTGGGTGATTTTGATCTGTCCGCCGCGATAATTCTGCGAGCGCAACGTATCAATCGCAAGCACGCGCGCGTCGAGTGAGAGCGGATAGCGCGGCGTCGGCATCGCGATAGTTGGCGTAATGGTTGACGTTGGTGTGAACGTCGCCGTCGCCGTCACGGTCGCGGTCGAAGTACTCGTCGCCGTCGTCGTCACACGACGCGTCGTGGTGAAAGTCGCCGTCAACGTGACCGGCAAAGTTGCCGTCACGATCTTGGTCGAAGTGATGGTGGGTGTGCCGTTAATCAATCGCGACGATGTCGCTGTCGGGGTAGTGCCTTGCGCGTGTGTCGAGGTCACGTTGCCGTCAAGAAACATCGCGACGAAGAACAACATGGTCGCGACGACCGCCAAATTCTTCACGTCGCCATTATAGCGAATTCAAGAGAGACTGCAAGCGGGGGAGGTTAAACGGGGAAAAATCAATCCGTTCCACCGGGATTGGTGGAATCGGAATAAACGACCACGCAGTTTCGCGCAGATTGCTTTGCCCTGTAGAGCGCCACATCGGCGCACACGAGGATTGTTTCCGCGCGCGTGCCATGCAGCGGATACACCGCCACACCAATTGACGTTGTCGAACTCAGGCGTGTGCCCGCGTATTCGATCTGCATTTCTTGGATCAGCTGGCGCAACATTTCGGCGCGGCGACGCACAGCGTCCAATTGCATCTGCGGAAGGATGACCACAAACTCATCGCCGCCCAAACGGCACGCGATATCGCCTTTGCGCGTGTGCGCGCGAAACAAATCGCCCAACGCCTTGAGTACGACATCGCCGGCTTTGTGTCCGTACCGATCATTGATCTGTTTCATCTCATCCAGGTCCATCATCAAAACGCCCACTGGGTAACTTTCGCGCTGTGCTCGCGCGAGTTCGCGTTCGAGGGTTTCGTCCAGGTATCGCCGATTGTACAAATTAGTCAACGCATCGCGAATCGCTTGCTCGCGCAAGTCGTCGCGCAGTTGGCTGATCTCGTTTAGCTGCGTCTGCAATTGCGTGTTGAGTTGACGCAATTCCGTTTCTTGCGATTTGAGTCGTTCGTTTGCCGCGCTCAATTCCACCGTACGCAGTTGGACGCGCTCTGCCAGCTCGCGGTTGCGCGCTTGGATCGTACGGACACGCCATTGCACTGTGCCGGTTATCAGTGCAATCAACCCAACCACAGCGAATATTCGAAACCACGTCGTCTGCCACCACGGGGGTAGAATCGTCACCCGAATCACTCTCGGCGAGTCACGCCAGACTCCATCGCTGTTCGATGCCTTGATCAGAAAAGTGTAATTCCCAGGATCAAGATTCGTATACGTCGCCACGCGATTGCGACTAGGTGGCGACCAATCCTTGTCGAATCCTTCCATTTTGTACTGGTACAAATTTTTCCTAGACACCTGATAGTTCAGCGCGGCGAACTCGAACGAAAAAACCGACTGGTCATAATCCAAGATCACTTCGGTGGACGCGTTGAGCGCGCGCGGTAAGTTCGGACTGCCCACCGACACGGATTGGTTGAAAATCTGGAAATCAGTTAGCACGATCGGCGGTATGGCAAGGTTGTCGCTGATCTGTTCTGGGAAAAACGCATTCAGCCCATTGGGACCACCAAAAAACAATTCACCACGCGGACTAGGATGATAGCTGAACAGGTTGAATTGATTGCTCTGCAAACCATCGCCGGTATCATAGTTGCGAAACAGGTTAGTTCGCGGATCCAAGCGAGTCAACCCTTTGCCAGTGCTGAGCCACAAATTGCCCGCCCGGTCCGGGAGGATGCCATAGACCGTTTCGTTCAGCATCCCATCGCGCGTAGTGTATGATTTACATTTTAGCGTCGCCGGATCACAATGGCTCAGACCACCCGCCGTCCCAAACCAAACCTTGCCATTCGCATCCACATGAATCGCTTGCACGGTGTTGTTGACCAGACCCGATGGATTTTGGGAATCATACTTGAAATGGGTAAATCGCCGCGTCTCGGGATCAAACAAATCTGCGCCGCCACGCCCGGTGCCGATCCACAATTTCCCTGACGGATCACGGGATAGCGCATAGATTGTATCTTCGCTCAAACTGTTCGCGTCTTTGGGATCATTTTTGTAATGAATTGTTTCGCCGGTCGTGGGATCGAATTCGTCCAAACCAAAACCAAGCGTGCCTAACCACAATTTACCCTGGTTCGATGGCGCAATCGCCGTAATAAAATTGCTCCCAATTGATCTGGGGTTTTTCGCGTCGGTCTTGAAGTTAGTAAAGGTCTCGGTCAACGCATCAAACCGGCTCAAGCCGCCGCCCTGGGTTCCAATCCATAAAATGCCGCTCCCATCTTGATAAATGGTATAGATTTCATTGCTCGACAAACTGTTTGGCTTCGTTGGATCGCTCAAATAGAACTTGACCTGGTTCTTGGCGCGATCAAGACGATTCAGTCCGCCGCCCGCTGTACCCACCCAAACGATCTCCTGCGAATCTACCCAGATGGCGCCTACATTATTCGAATTCAGCGTTGCCTTATTTTCCGGAACGTGCTGATACAACTTGAAACGTTGCAAACTGGGGTAGAGTTTGTTGACCCCTCCGCGCCGACTCGTAATCCACAATACCCCCGACCGATCTTCAAACAGACCATAAACATCATTGTGACTCACACTAAAAGGATCGTTCGGGTCGTGCCGATACGCGATAAACTCACCGGTGCGCCGGTCAAAACGATTCAATCCGCCGCGCTCAGTTGCAATCCAAAAATTGCCTTGCCGATCTTCGTAGATGTTCCAAACGTTATTGTCACTGAGACTATGTGGGTTGTTCGGATCATTCAGGTACGCAGTAAATCGCCCGGTTGCGCGATCAAACAAGTTCAAGCCACCACCGCGTGTCCCGATCCAAAAACTCCCATCGCGATCTTCCAACAACGCCCACACGCGATTGTCGCGCAAGCTCGTTGGATTCGCCGAATCATTTTTGTAAACGGTGAAATCGTCGGTGGCTGGTTCGTACCGATTTAGCCCGTCGCGCGTGCCAATCCACAATGTCTGCGACCTGTCTTGATAAATTCGATAGACCAAGCCATTACTCAAGGCGCGTGGATTTTTGGCGTCCGGCAAATAGACCTTGAATTTGCCGGTGGCGCGATCCAAGCGGTTCAACCCGCTACGCGTGCCTGCCCAGAGGACGCCATTATGATCTTCATACAGCGACCAAACACCGTCGTTGCTAAGTGAGGTTGGGTCTTGCGGATCGTTGCGATAGGCAATAAACTTGCCAGTCGTCTTGTCGAACTGATTCAACCCACCTGGGTCCGTGCCAATCCATAACGTGCCGTCGCGCGTTTCATACAAACTGAAGATATTGTTATTGCTAAGCGAGCCGGTCGCCCGGTCGTCATGCCGATACTCGGTCACGCGATAACCGTCGTAACTGTTCAAGCCATCTTGCGTGCCGAACCAGATCAGACCATCGCGATCTTGCAATACTGCCAGGACTGTCGCATGCGATAAACCATCTTCGACCGTCAACCGCTCAAAACGTACACTCTCACCGTAGGCGCTCACTTCAGCCGAAACCAAAGTGGAAGGTGGCGCGGCTGGAGATAAAACATCCGGCGCGCCAAGATTGATTTGGCACCCCACGAGTGCAAGCAAAATGACAAAACTGGCAACCCGCAAG
Source organism: Chloroflexota bacterium (assembly GCA_016219275.1). Lineage (NCBI taxonomy): Bacteria > Bacillati > Chloroflexota > Chloroflexota bacterium. Next base: position 10,234 of record JACRBM010000104.1, on the reverse strand, counting down.
ATTGGTTTCGAAAACAACATCGCTAACTCAAAAATTACCCGGCAAACAAAATTACCGCCCAGTTGCGAGTAAGCAACTGGGCGGAACATCATTCTCTGCAACCTAGAACTTGAACCGCGCAAAATCCTTGCTCACGATGACCGTGCCGTCAAAACCGGATTTTGCTGTCTTGTGTAACTTATCCACATCCCCATTCGGCGGGAGATGGACGAGCACCAACTTGTTCACACCCGCGCGTTGCGCCTGCTCGCCGGCTTGGCGCGCGCTCGAATGACCGAGCGTCGGCACGTCCACCGTCGTCGCCTCGTGAAACAGCATCGTCGCATCGCGCGCGATCTCGATGACCGACTCGCACACTTCGGTGTCGCTCGTGTAGACAACCGTTTTGCCGGACGCGCGCGACGTAAAACGCGTCGCGAGCGTCGGCAACAAATGCTTGGTCGGCGTCGTCGAGACGGAAAATTCCGGCGTGACAATCAACAAACTAATTCCGCGTTTGGGCACGCGATGAAACTCGACCGGGAAAAAGCCATGCTCGCGCCACCGTTCCCACTCGAACGCGTGCATCATCGCCATCGTCGCGCGAATCGTTTCAGGCAAGCCGTGAAGATGCAACGTCTTCTTGCGACCCGCCAACCACAAGTCGAGCAAGAACACCGGCAAGCCGTACAAATGATCCGGGTGATGATGCGTCAAAACGACGTGATCAATCCGGTCGAGCGGCACGCCGGCTTTGCCGAGCCGTTGCACTGGACTGCCGCCGCAATCCACCAGAATCGCTTCGCGTTCGCCCTGCACCACCAAGTAGGTATGCTCGCGCGTTTGATCGCTCAGCGCGGCGCCCGTACCTAACAAAACCAATTGAGCCACGTTATCTCCCGTAAAACCAAAGTACGACCTGCGGCGTGATCGTCGCCTCAACCCACGCCGCGATCAAGAGCAAGGGCACAATCACGAACAAGAACATTTTGACGAGATCGGCGAGCGCGTGAATCACATTCTCGCCAACCGACACACCCGGCGGCGGTGCGATGATGGACGCGCCGAGCCGCAACGCGAACGCCGTCGCGATGATCGCGGTGGGCAACTCGATGATGCCGTGCGGCAGGATGAAGGCGACGAGAAATGTCAGCGGGTCCGTGCCCAACGCCGACGCTTGCGCCGCGAAAAATCCAATGATGCCCATCGGAATCAACAACAGAATCAGCGCGAGCGTGCCGAACGAAAACAACGCGAGGAACGCCGCCACACCGAGCGCGCGCACGTTGTTGAAGAAAATACTCAGCGTATCAATGTGCGGCAAAAAACTGACTCCCGGCGAATTCAACTGCGTCTGAAAAGTGGCAGAGTCAATCTTGAGTTCCTTTGCCCATGACGATGGCAACGGATATTGCGACGAGAACCACCACCCGCCCGCCATGCCACCCAGAATCACGAGCGTCGTCATCACAATCGGCAGCGTGTTCGCGCGCAACAAGCGCGGCACATCGTCGCGATACACGCACGCGAGTGAGAATTTCTCGCCGACAAAAAACCGGACGAACATGCGCCATGCCGCGCCCAGGTTCAATTCGTCAATCTCGCGCGCGAGAATTTCCTCGCGATTGAACGTACGCGTGCCCGTGCGAATCAACAACAACAACGCGACGGCGAGCGCGAGAATGATGAACCACAATACGTCGTACTGCCCCCAGAACAAGAACGCGGTTTCGCCTTGCAGGAGAAACGCCATCGGGATGATGATGAACGACGCGAGCAAATTCGCCGCGCGCACGCTCGTCGTGTGGGACGAGACGACGACCGCGCCGGCGACCATCACGAGCGCCTCCATCGTCGTCATCAGCACGATCTGAATCAGTACGACCCACTCGGGCACGTACTGCATCGAAGAATACAAGCCGACGAGATAGACGCCCATCCCCAGACAACTCGCCGCGACCGGGAGAACGGTGGACGAAATCAGTTTGCCGAGATACAACGCGGTGTCCGTGACCGGCGTGCCGAGCAGCGGTTCCAGACTGTTGCGCTCTTTTTCGCCGACGAAGGATTCGAGCGCGATGATGAGCGAAAACGAAATCGGAAAGAAACCGACGATCATCACCGCGAACGGAATCAAGCGCATCGGAATGATCGTCGCGCTGTATTCCTCGACGAAATTGATCGCAAGGCGCGTCGACGCGTTCATGATCCACGGAAAGATCAACGTGAGAATCACGATGGGAAACACGATCCGCCAATCGCGCAGTGAATCGCGAATTTCGCGGCGAGCGATAATTAATGCGTCATTCATAGTTGGGTTGGTGGGTAGTTCGTTAGTTGGATGGTTCGTACGTTCGCCTACGAACCAACTACCCAACTAACAAACTAGCGCACTATTGAACTAACTTGAGATACACTTCTTCCAGACTACGCGGCTCTTCACTGAGCATCATCACGCTTGCGCCAAGCGCGTGCAGTTGGCTCAACACCAGTGGGTTCGCAATGTCGGGCTGGGTCGTGCGATAACGCAACATCACCGCGTCCGATTCTTCGACGTGCAACACACTGTTGAGCGAGGGCCATTGCGCGATCGGTTGCGCGAGCCGCACCTGCCACACTGGCGCGCCGAGCAAATCGAGCTTGAGTTGTTCCGGCGAACCAAACGCGATCAACTTGCCGCGTCGAATTACCGCGATGTAATCGGCGAGCGATTCCGCTTCGTGCAAATTGTGCGTGCACAAAATGACTGTGTGTCCATCGCGACGCACGTCCGCAATCGCGTCGCGCACCTGCTTGGCGCTCTGCGGGTCCATCGCCGAGGTTGGCTCGTCGAGAAACAAGACGCGCGGCTGGTGTAACATCGCGCGAATCAACGCGACCTTTTGCCGCATCCCTTTCGAGTAATTTCCCAAACGGCGTTCGCGTGCATCCCACAAGCCAAAGCGTTGCAACAATTCTTCCGCGCGTTCGCGGCGCGCCGCGCGCGGCATGCCTTGAAGTTCGCCAAAGAAATCGAGATAATCGAGCGCGCGCATTCGCAAGTACAAACCGGGAAATTCGGTGAGATGTCCGACGAGATGACGCACCTGGATCGCGTCCTGCACCACATCGTACCCCGCGATGCGCGCGAAACCGGCAGTCGGTTTGATGATCGAGGAGAGCATTCGGACGGTGGTGGTTTTGCCCGCGCCGTTCGGTCCGAGCAATGCCAGCACTTGTCCTTCTGCAACGGACAACGTGACGCCGTCTACCGCCGTGAGAGTTTCAAACTGTTTGGTGAGGTTCGTCGTTTCAATGAGGGGTTGCACTCAAAATCCTTGTGCCGATTATACGTCTAGCCAAAGCGTGTGGCAATAGGACTTGGTTACTGCCAAACTTCGGTCAACGCAATCGTGAGACCGGGAAACAGCGCGGGCTGAAACGTCTCGTCTTCCGCCACCGCGGCGACGAGACGATACGCGCCATCCGCCCACTCGAACGCTTCGAGCGTCAACGCGACCGGGTCTACGATCCAATAGTGCAACACACGGTAACGCGCGTAGATTTTTGCCTTCGTCACCCGATCGGTGCGCGCCGTGCTTGGCGAAAGAATCTCGACGATCAAGTCCGGCGCGCCGACTATATTTTTCTCGGTAATGATCTCGTGCCGCGCGTGCGACACGCATACCAAATCCGGTTGCAGGAAATTATCCTCGCTGAGATAAACCTCAACCGGCGCGGCAAGCACGCGTCCCCATTTGTTCGCGCGAACATGCGATTCTAAAATAAACTGCAGGTTACCTGATACGCGTTGATGTCCAATGAACGGCGCGGCAGTCATAATCAATTCTCCGTTGACGACTTGCAAGCGATTGCCATTTTCCGGTAACGCGCGATATTCTTCGTACGTGATGCGCGTCTTGACGCGCGGCGGAGTTGCGCTAGCCACAACCATCGGACACCTCACTGTTCGATAATAATTTTCGCGGTGCCGCCGACGACCGCGTCCGTGTCGGTGAAACGAATGAGACGCAAATCGTGGCGCAGGTACACCTTGGGACTGATGCGCCCGTTGTACTGAATCGAGTCGAGCGTTTTGCGGTATGGAAAACCCTCGACGCCGGCGAACTGCGCGCCGTTCGGCGTCGCGCCGACGTATGACACGTTCGAGCCGAGCACCGTTTCGCCTTTCGACAGGTTGAACGTGACCGGCGCGTTGAACTCGAGCATTGCCTTGCCCGGCGAGCCGCCGGGCTGAATCGCGATATTTCTGATTTCGATGCGCGCGGTACCCGCGAAGGTAACGGATTGATCGTCAAAGGTCAACACGCGTAGCGCCAATTTCAAATCCACATTGGGCACCGGTGTGCCTTGCCAGTCCACCGAATCGCCAACCTGCTTCGGCGCGCTTTGTCCGGCAATCGTCACGCGCGCCGCGCCGGTATCGCTCTTGCCCTGATATCCGATCGCCGTCCCGCTCAACGGCGAATCTTTTTTGACGGTCAATGAAACCGGCGCTTCGTAGATCAGTGTGTTTGGCGGTGGCGTCGCCGCGTTGCCGCCGAACGGCAACGCATCACACGCGGTCAACATCGTCAACATGACAAGCATCAGCAAAATTGTGCGGGTCATAGCCACCTCTTTACACGAATTCAACCTGAAAAAAGTGTAGCATCATTCAAACCAAGTGTCAAGGGATTGCGGGAAAGCCAGGATGAGATTATAATCACGCCGCTGGACAAGTTTGAAACTTGTCCTACTTTTTCGAGGGCAAATGAAAAACTGGTTTTTGTTATTGACCGTGTTTCTCGGTGGCATCGCGACGATGGGCATCGAGATGGCGGCGTCGCGTCTGCTGCGTCCGTTCTTTGGCGATTCGATGTTGATGTGGGCGAACGTCATCGGCTTGATTTTGATCTATCTCACGCTCGGTTATTACTTGGGCGGCAAGTGGGCGGACCGCGATCCGCGCGCGGCGACGCTCTATCGCATTATCGCGTGGGCGGGTTTGGCGACCGGCGTTCTGCCATTCATCGCGCGACCGTTTTTGCAACTCGCGATTCCCGCGCTCGAAACATTCGACGCGGGGCTGGGATTCGTCTCGTTCGTCGGTACGCTCGCACTCTTTATCGTGCCGATTACCATGCTCGGTTGCGTATCGCCGTTCGCGATTCGTCTGAGCACGCGCGAGGTGTCGTCGTCCGGTTCGACCGCCGGACAATTGTACGCGCTCTCGACATTCGGAAGCATCTTGGGTGTGTTCGGCACCGTGTTCGTATTGTTCGGCGCACTCGGCACGCGCGGCACGTTCGTCGCGTTCTCGCTCGCGTTGCTCGCCGTCGCGATCATCGGCATCGCGCGCGAGTTTGGCGCGCGACGCGCGGTAAAGTACCTGGCGTTCCCCACGCTCGTCATCGCGCTCGCGCTGTTCGGTTCGAGCGGCGTCATCAAAGCGAGCGCGAACGTGATCTACGAAACCGAATCGTTCTTCAATTTTATCCAAGTCGTGGACGATCCAAACGGCTGGCGCTTGCTGACCGTGAACGAAGGACAGGCGTACCAGTCCGCGTATCGTCCTGATACTATATTGACGCAAGGAATTTGGGATTTGTTCCTTGCCGCGCCGTACTTTTCGTCGCCCGATGCGCCGCGCAACGTGTTGATGATCGGACTTGCCGCGGGCACGGTTGCGCGGCAATACACCGCGACCTTCGGTGGCGCGATTCCGATTGACGGCGTTGAACTCGATCCCGCGATCATCGCGGTCGGGCAAAAGTATTTCGCGATGAACGAACCGAACTTGAACGCGATTGCGGACGATGGGCGCAACTATTTGCGCCGCGCTGGCGAGTACGATGTCATCGCGATTGACGCGTATCGCCAACCGTACATTCCGTTTCATCTCACGACCGTCGAGTTTTTCCGCGAGACGCGCGCGCACCTCTCGCCGCGCGGCGTCGTTGCGGTGAATGCCGCGCGGACGCGCACCGATTTTCGGCTCGTGGACGCGCTCGCCGCGACGATGCGCCAGGTGTTTCCGACCGTGTACCAAATTGACCACCCAAACGACTCGAACACGCTCATCGTCGCGACGAATCAACCGACGCGCCTCGACGATTTCCGCGCGAACGCCGCGCGCCTGCGCGATCCGAATCTGCAAACCGTCGCCGCGCTCGCACTGTCGCGTGTCCGCGTCGCGACGCAAACCGATCCAGTATTCACCGACGATCACGCGCCGGTCGAAAACCTGATCAACGATATTATTTTGCGATACGCTTTGGGAGAATGAATTTTTCGATTTTGGATTTGCGATTTTCGATTAAAAGAAATCGCAAGTCCAAAATCGGCAATCGAAAATCAAAAATGGAGAAGACATGCCTCGCTGGCTACCCAATTTACTCGGATTGATTCTCGTCATCGGCATTCCGCCGTTCCTCATCTTGATGAACGTGTTCGGCATCTTGACGCCGAATTGGATCGCGTTCCAGTACAGCCGACCGGACTTTCCGCCCGCGTTCACGTTCGACGCGAAATCGCGGCTGTTCAACGCGAGCGAATCGCTCGAATACGTCGCGGGCAATCGCACACACGAACAGTTCAAGGCGCTCGGCGTGTACGACGAGCGCGAGATCAAACACATGGTGGACGTGCGCGTCGTCATCGCGAACGTGCGTGTGTTCTGGGTTGCAGATTTGCTCTTGCTCGTCGCCGCGCTCGTCATCCTGGGTCGCGCCAAGGCGACCCGCGCGCTCGCGGCGAGCGGCTTGCGGGATGGCGCGATTCTCACCATCGCGTTGTTCATCGGGCTAGGCGCGTTCGCCGCAGTCGGCTTTAACCAATTCTTTATCCTCTTTCACAAAGTTTTCTTCGAGGGCGACACCTGGTTGTTCAACGTGACCGACTCGCTCATCCAGTTTTATCCGCTCCCGTTTTGGATCGCGACGACGATGACGCTGGTTGGCGTAACCGTCGTGGAAGCGGTGGTGATTGGCGCGATGGGCTGGTGGTGGGGAAAGAAAATGAGCCAATGAACCAATTTGCCAATCCGCCAAAATCGTAGACAATCACACCAAGATTTGGCGCATTCGTTAATTGGAAAATTGGCTCGTTGTTGCGGAGGCAGTGATGCCCGGTCATTATTTCATTTCGTACTCGGACGCCGATGGTCGCGATTTTGCTCTGCGTTTGCACGACGCACTTGAAAGCACGACCAACTGCAAATGCTGGCTCGACAAACTGGATTTGCCCGGCGGTGGCAAATGGTTCGGCGATTTGTCCAATGCCATCGGCGATAGCCAACTCGTGTTGTTCGTGATGACGCGCGATAGCATCCGCGACAACAACACGTGCCAGCAAGAATTGCTCACCGCGCTCAAGTACAAAAAGCCCATCGTGCCTCTGCGCTTGCACCCCGTCGGTCTGCCCTTCCTCATCAACACACGCCAATGGATTGATTTTACCGGCGACTTTGGAATTGGGATGGCAAAACTGCGTGAGCATTTGCGCTGGCGTGAAACCCTCGAAGCAACATTGCAAGATTTACGCGACCGCTTGCAAGATGCCGAACGTGACCTCGACCGCAAAACTGAATCAACCGACCGCGCGCGCATCAAAGCGGACATCGCGCAGTTGAAACAGGACATTGAAAAGCAAAAGCACGACATCGCCAATCCTCAAGCCGCCGCCGCACGCACCGAGGCAAGCATCGCCGCTGGGTTGGAACGCGAACGCGCACCGGCAAAACCGGTCAGCGGAACCGCGCGCACCAAGTTCATCAACGCGCCGCCGACGACCGCGCCAAGTTATTTTCAAGACCGCTACGAAGAAAATAAACTCGTCAAAAAATTTTTAGAGAACGACGCGCAACGTATGCTCACCATCGTTGGGCGCGCGGGCATTGGCAAGACCGCGATGGCGTGCCGTTTGCTCAAATCGCTCGAAAATGTGGGGGCGCATAGCCGTGCGCCCTTACCCGACGACCTGGGCGAAATCGAAATCAGCGGCATCGTTTACCTGAGCGCGGTCGGCACACGCGTCGTCAACGTGCCCAACCTCTTTGCCGATTTGTGCCAGCTCCTGCCCACTGAAACAACGCGCGAACTCGACGCGCTGTACAAAAACCCGCAGGCAAGCACCGAAGCAAAAATGCACGCGCTCCTGTCCGCGTTTCCGACCGGGCGCGTCCTCGTCCTGCTCGACAATTTTGAAACCGCGCTCGATGTGGCGACGACGAAGGTGCGCGACGCGGAATTGGACGAGGCACTGCGCGCGCTGTTGAACGCGCCGCACCACACGGTCAAGGTCATCGCGACGACGCGCGTTGCGCCGCACGACCTGTTGCTGTTTCAACCGGCGCGGCACGCGCGTTTAAATCTCGACGAAGGGTTGGAATCGCCGTTCGCGGAAAATATCTTGCGCGAGATGGACGTGGATGGCAAGCTCGGGTTGAAAAACGCGCCCGCCGATTTACTGGATCGCGCGCGCGAGTACACGCGCGGTTTTCCGCGCGCGCTCGAAGCGCTGTACGCGATTCTCTCCGCCGACCGGTACACGACGCTGGTAGAGACGTTGCATGCAACGTCTCTACCGGACAATGTGGTTCAAGCGCTCGTGGGCGAGGCGTTCAATCGTTTGGACCCGACCGCCGAGCGCGTGATGATTGCGCTCGCCGCGTTCAATCGTCCCGTGCCGCCTGCCGCGCTGGATTACCTCCTGCAACCATTCCTGCCGAGCGTGGACAGCGCGCCAGTGCTGAATCGTTTGGTGAATATGCGATTTGCTTATAAAGATAACGGACGATACCACTTGCATCCAGCAGATCGTGATTATGCGTTCCAACGACTGGAACCCGGTTCTATTTCTTCGGGTAAAGATGGCTTTACAGAATTTATAGATATGCTTTCCAACCTTGTAGACAAAGATCCGAAAGCGGGAAAATGCGTTGATGATTTCATGAATAGGAATTCTGAAATACTTTATAAGATGAGAGATGCTAATCCTCAGGACATGCAGCATATCGCAAAACAACATCTAGACTTTGCTAAAAACATGGTTTTATTTCCTTTCAAAAACCCTAGACTCATCAAGATAATTTTTCAAGCCAGCATCTCGTTTTTTCTGAAATCAAAAGGCAAACAATCTAATGCGGGGCAGTGGATACAATTTGCCCTGCTCCGCCGCTCCGCGGATTATTTCGAGAAATTGCAAAGACCTGTCAAAACATGGAAATCTCTCGATGACCTTGCTCCGCAAATAACCGAGTTTGACCTGCGATGTTCTGCTCAAGACTATAACGCAGCAGCAGATATATTTGTAAAAATTTGTCCGTCTTTGGATATTTGGGGACGCTATCGAACAATTGTTGAGTTGTATGAGAAAATTCGGCTCATCCCTAAACTACTTGCAACGAACTAACGCGGCGATGAACTTGGGTGTGATACGTTTTAGGTTAACACTGTGTTCGCACATGGCGACGTAACCGGACAGACGATTCTTGTTCACACCGCGAAAGGGACGCAGATAATTTCGAATCCCAGTCCACAAGCCTTCCGTCGTGTTGATGTGAACCTCACGAATGCCATCGCCATCATCATCGCGTGCCCATTCGTGCTCACCATGATTCACCGTGACCCGTTGGCGATCAATTTGATTATAGCCATTCCATTCATCCGTATTGGCTATGGCATGGGGTAACGTGAATTGAGCCACGTGTTTCTTTAAGGTTTTGCTATCCGTGTGCTTGACCACGCGCAATCGCACTTGACCACTATCGCGGCCAACCGTCCCGATGATGGGCGGACGATCGTTTTCGTAGGTGCCGTGCCCTTTTTGTTTGTTGGCGCGCTGTCGCGGAGGATCAGTCAAATCGCTGTGTTTTTCGCCTTTTTTCCCCCGCATTCTGAAACATCTCATCGGTTTCAGTCACGGCATCCGGCACGGGCGTAGCGGGCTGCAAACGAATCGCATGGGTGTGGAGTTCTTGGCGCAGGTGATGCACGGTATCATAAGCCAGGTGCAATTCACGCGATAAGCTCGCGGTGGACTCGCCCTTGCAGACTCCACGCAGCAACAAAATCACCTGGGCAGGACGGAGTTGCTTGTTTGCAAACATCGTGCCCGTATAGACCGTATAAACTACCGTATCTGCGGGTTTCTCCGACACCCGCTTGACATAGTACTGTTTCCTGGCGAAGATACCGGCAAACGCTCGTTGCCGGGAGGTTCGCCATGAAAGGATTGACCGACTACATCACGGAGCAGCCATGGGAAGACACCT
>JACRBM010000103.1 GCA_016219275.1 Chloroflexota bacterium | reverse complement strand
CCCAAAGGCAAGGCACGCCAGCGTGCCGAACGGCATCCGATCATCAAGAAGAGCAAGAAATAGCGCGATTGACGATTCGGTTTCGATTGTAAGGTGCGATTTTCTCAACTCGGAAAACCCGAGTCGTTCGGCGTTAGTCTAGTTTCTGTTGGGAAACCCCTCGTGGGGTCACATTCGACGTTTCTTGGTAGAACGGTGCGGGCGCGTCAATGCTACCGCGATGACGACCAGGTTGTTAGTGATGACACCCCAACCAAGCCAGCGTTCCATACCAGGCTCGCCACGATTCAAGCACCGATCCAAACGACGCGCGCGCCGCAAATGACTGATGCGCCCTTCGGCACCCGAGCGCCAACGGCGTACCGCTTTGAACCAGGGCTGCTCTTCCAAGCGTTGTCGTGCTTGAGTCTTGGCACCCGGTTTGGGTAAGACCACGCGTTTCACGCCCAGGTCTTTGGCTGCCTGTTCGTTCTTGGGCGAATACACGCCGCGATCGGCGGTTGCCACTTCGGGAACCCGCCCGAGCAACTGGCGTTGATGTTTGAGACTGGGCAACCAATAGTTCGCTTCGGGGGGATTGCCCACCAGCAAGCGATAGTCCGTGAGAATGCCGCCGTCACTTTCACAATACCAAACCTTGCGCCCAAATTCGGTGTCGTGGGGACGCGCTTTCCCACGTTTGATGATCGCGGTGTGCGGCTCGAACAAACTGACGATTTTTTCGCTGGCAGGGACTGACTCGTGCTGAAACACCCGCCGTGTCGTTTGGTCAAGGACTTGCGCCACCAGCGGTAAGTAGTGTTCCAGCGTCGTCACCAACGCCTCGGCGGCGGGGGTGCCCAGTTTTTTCAAACGCACGACGATCTCCCAGCCGTGGGTCACGCTCTCGCGCGTCACCTTCACCAAAGGACGATATTGCCGGAACGCCTGATTTTCAGGTGATTTTTGACCTTTCGTCGCACGCGTCCGTTGGGCGATTTGGCGAGCCAAATGTTTGGCACGGCGGCGAGCATCGCGAAAGAGTAGTTTCTCGGTTCGACTCCGCGGCTTGAGCAACCGCCGTGCCGCCGCCAACGTCCGACCGATGACCCGTACACTATCTGCCAAGAGCCAACTGTCCGTTGGAAAATGCATCAGCGTTTCGGTGACCGAACCATCGGCACGCATTTTTTTCCCTGCGTCACGCCTGCGCGCTGCGCTAATCGCACAACGCGATCATTCAGCCGATGCAAAGTCACCGATCGAATCAAGGCTTCGCGGTCGCGCAAAGTGGAATAGTGCGGACAACGATGCGTTTCCAGAGCACAAAACCAGCGCCACTGCATACTGCCGTTGATTTCTTTTTCCAGGGAGCGCCAGGGCCAATTGGTCAGTCGGCGCATCACGGCAATCCGTAAGGTGACGACGACGGGCGTGGATGGGCGACCATTCCCCAACGCTTGCGGGGCAGAGAGTGCCAAGTCGTTGGCGGCGAGCAAAATCAGTTTGCGATCTTGGAGCAAGCGGTCCATGACCACCACCTGCGGATCTAACTTGATAAAGGGCGTCAGCGCGAGAAAGGCGGGATCGCGCGGATATGCTATAATCAGCATCGAGCCTCCTGGGGTTGAAATCTTTGGTTCGGTAACCTGATTTTACTCCAGGTGGCTCATTTGGCTAATTCGGTTTGGGGCTACCCCGGTCACTCATTCATCCGCCTTCCGGGGTTTCCCAACAGAAACTAGTCTAAACTCGAACTCTTAGGGAGCGACCAACCACATTTGATTAGAGTGATCTGTACAAAAGCGCATCCGATGCGATCAACTAATGTAATACTGACTCGCCCAGGATGTGTCGCACGTGTTTCATGTGCTACTTGTTCGTCTGGCGATCATCGTATAATACGGCACACGCGCATAATTCCCCCATTCTCCAAATTGCTGAACATGGTAACGAACGCGTGTGTCGCCAAACCCGAGTACTCCAAGAAAACCACGAATCACCGCGGGCGGCAGATACCACCATGAGTCTTTGGGTTCGCAGGTGGTATGTTTGGGCAGAAATTGCATATATGGCATCCCGAGCCGACCAAGAATCTGTGTAACAAGATCCTGTCCAAGCGGTTCGGCGACAATGACTGTTTCGCGCGTGAGTGCAAGCGCGTTCTGGAGAGCAGTGAATGGGTCGCGGAGATGAAGCAGAATTGAACCAAAGATGGCAACATCCACCTGCCCGATTTCCTGGGGGATTGCGTAGATATTCCCATACACCATCTTTACCTTCGATCCAAAAGCCCTGTGGCATAGCCAGAACGCATTGTTCAATTGTTTGATGTGTATTTTATTGGATACGCTGTATTGTTTGTAATCGTAGCCGGCAAACGGAACCAGATCCCAGGATTCCATCTCCGAGAGATCGAAAGCAACCACTTCCGCTCCTTGACGTTCGACCTGGAAGCTGATAAAACCGTCTGCGGTGCCAATGTCCAAGACGCGCTTGCCTTGAAAAGACTCGCCTCCCAAATATTCGCGCCAGGTGGGGCGTAAATCCCATTGCCCTGGTCTGACACCATATCCCGGAACATCAGTTGTGTGGTAGAAAAAACAATCGTTAATATCTGTAACCAGAATCGGCTGAGCATACACGTTTCGGTCAGTCGCCATTCATCTCCCTTCAAACCATAAAAAGGTTTCGCGCGTTCTCATACAGCGACTAATCCTCCGTAATGTTTTTTTCGAGCCATTTCCACATTCCAAAAAATCGGAGAAAACGATAGACTCGTCCGCGACGCAATAGAGTAATCAAATCCTGCAGAAATGTGATTCGTGATTGCAACGTAGAAATTTGTCCGCGCAACCCGGCAATTTCTCGATGGAGTTGATTCACCTGCGGGAGAAGGCGACGCACTTCCTGCTCAGCCGTCGTCTGCAACTCTCGCGCATCCGGGAGAAGAACTGGGGGACCTACGAATGTGGGAAGGGGCGAAAGAGTGTCAGCGTTATCTTGATCGCACAGACAGACCTGCAAAGAAAAGGTCCCATCCGATGCCCTGATCCATTGACGTCCTTCGTATGTTTGGAGTAGATATTCAGGAATGCTTTCCAAACGCGTGGCTTTGTACACGATCCGATCTCCCCAAGCCGCTAAAAATTCCGGGCGAAATCCGGCTGACCACAACGCATCTTCAACTGCTCGACGATTGGGAGAAAACCAGTTGCTGAAATCGCCAGGATTCAATTCATCGTGACGATAGAAACGATAGAGCGGAATATCCACGAGTCGTGGATCGATCGCCGTTAAAGGAACTGCCTCCTGGTTTGCCAACACCAAGTGATTATCCATGCAATTTGTTTCCATCAACAAATACTTCGTTACGACCTGACGAATGCGATCGAGCGCGAGCAAAGGATAACGCAAATGATAAAAAACTCCGAAGAAGAAAACGATGTCAAAGTTTCCGTGCACTTCGGCAGACAAATCGTAAACATTCCCGCGAACAAACTCGACGCGACTGTCCAGCAATTCCTTCGCGATAGCGAATCCGTGCGTATCTGGTGGATCCACATCCAACGCTACTACACGTTTAGCTCCTCTGCGCTCCGCTTCGAAACTAAAAAAACCATCCCACGCGCCAATATCAAGAACAGTTAAACCTTCAAAACTGTCCGGGAACTGCAAGTACTTGAGCACTTGTTGCAAATGCGCTTGAGAAAGCCATCCCGGAGTTACTAACCCAGCTTCTATTTCAATGGAATGATACCACGAACGCGACTGCACCAAGTACTGTTTTTCTTCGAGCGTTTTCAATTCGATGATCCTTGTAAAGGATGTGGTGGCTGAATTGGTTGCCAGGGAAAATCCACAAAAATATTCCCATAAGCCTGACCATGGTATTGCCACATACTACTGCCGGATTCGATCACTTGAAAACTGAGCTTGCTATCCTGCAGATCGAACAACTGAACACCGGGACGATGGAGCGCCGCGATAAATGAATATGTGCCGGGCGCAAGAAAATGATGGGGGATCTGGATTAAGAAAGCATATTCCCCAGAAGGCATATGAGCAAGACTATGAGTTTCGTCAGACAGGTTGGTTGTAAATAAGGCTTGCCCAAGCGCGTTGAGAAACCGCAAACTGACATCAAGCTCAGCGATTTCTTGGTGAACTCGAATTTGCAAACCTATACTGAATCGTTTGGTAACATCTACCACATTGATCGGATTTCCGTCAGTGTCAGCGAGCCAAAGCCGTACGAAAGCAGCCGGAGTGCGAGGGTTCGCTTGCGGATTTAGGTTTATATCCGTGGCTCCAGCCGTATATTCGGATAGATACCGCGTGATAACGAGATCTGACCGATCAAAGGTTTCAACTTGCCCGGCACGCAAGAGGACTGAGCGCGGACACAGTTGTGCAATCGCCCCCAAGTTGTGACTAACAAACAATACAGTTCGTCCTGCCTGTGTAACATCTCCCATCTTGCCCAAGCATTTTTTCTGAAATGCCGCATCACCGACAGCCAGCACTTCATCAACCAGTAGAATCTCCGTTTCAAGATGCGCCGCGACGGCGAAAGCTAGGCGCATATACATCCCGCTAGAGTAGTGTTTGACCGGTGTATCAATGAAATCAGCTACCTCGGCAAAAGCCACAATCTCATCAAATTTGCGTCGGATCTCTATTTGGGGCATGCCAAGGATTGCACCGTTCAGGAAAATATTTTCCCTTCCCGTAAGTTCAGGATGAAATCCTGTTCCTACTTCGAGAAGAGAACCAATGCGCCCACGAATTTGGACAGATCCTTCCGTGGGCTCTGTAATACGCGCAAGAATTTTTAGCAGGGTGGTTTTGCCGGCGCCGTTTCTGCCGATAATGCCGATTGCCTCACCATGATGAACCTCGAAGGATACATTGTGGAGCGCCCAAATCCACGTTGTTTCGTCGAAAGCAATACGCTGTCGCCAGGCGTTAAATTTACGACGCGGACTGTCAAACAATTGAACCAACGCATCCCGCAAAGTTTCAGATCGCTCGCGTTGTCCAATCCGATATTGCTTGCCCAGGTTCTCAACGTGAATCGCGATACTACTCACGTGTCATACCACATCTGCAAAAGTTTTCTCCATTCGCCTAAAGTACGCCAACCCGCTGATCAACAAAAGCGCAACAACGATTGTCGAAACGAGGATTGAAGAGCTCAGCCATTCGGTCTTACCTAGAAGCGCCATTCGAAAACCCTCAATCACCCCGGTCATTGGATTTAAACTATACCAAACTTGCCACTCTTTTGGAATTAGACTGCTGGGATAGGCAACCGGAGTAACAAAGAGCCAAAATTGAACTAGAAAAGGAGTAAGATGTCTAACATCGCGATATTCTACATTCAAAGCTGAAAGCCATAATCCAACTGCCAACGCAGTCGCCAGCGCGAGCAGGATAAAAAGGGGAAGAGTGAGGATTGCAACTGTAGGCATGATTCCAAAATAGATTAGCATTCCTAGCAGGACAACAAACGCAATCGCGAAATCGACTAGTCCTCCTAACACAGCGGCAATTGGAATGACTAGGCGGGGAAAATAAACTTTGGTGATCAGATGTTGGTTCGCGACAAGACTGTTTCCTGAATGGATAAATGCTTGAGCAAAGAGTTGCCAGGGGAGTAATGCAGTAAATGTAAAGATAGGATAGGGTACCCCTTCAGAAGGCACCCCAGCCAGATGTCCCAAAAAAATGCTGAAGGCGACCATAGTCAAAAACGGTTGCAGGATTGCCCACACCACCCCAAGTGCTGTTTGTTTGTAACGGACTTTGATATCGCGCCAAATCAAAAAATAGAGCAACTCTCTGTAATTCCACAAATCGCGAAGGTTAATCGGCACATAACCCTTCGACGGATGAATATTCAACACCCATTTTCCCGGCAACTTGTCATTTGTTTCCGAGATAGAAGATGCGTCCTCGCGCTCTTGAACATTAAAACCATCTAGTCTCTTCATACAATGTATCTTGAAAAAAGAAAAGGATCTCGAATTTCGTGCTACGTGATTTTACCATAGGTGGTCTGTCTGTCAACTCGAAGTTGGAGTGCGCGTCAAAGTTTTGCACGGGTAGTGACATTGGATAAGAGATACGGTAGAATCCAATTTATACCGACGATCGGAGGAACCGATGAAGATTGAGGACTTGGACGCCCGCTGGCATGCCTTGAGTGACGAAGTCATTACCCAAATGAAGGAGTGGCGGATTCAACATCCTCGCGCCACTTTTCAAGAAATCGAAACAGCGCTCGATGAACGGTTGGCTCGGTTACGCGCCCGCATGTTGGAAGATGCCGCGCTGGTGAGTCGGGTCGCGGATTTGACGACGGCGACCGAACAGGAACGTCCGGTGGGTCCGCAGTGCGGGACGCCGATGGAACTGCGTGGACACCCCACGCGGGAGTTACTCACCAACCATGACCAGACAATTGCATTGAAACGCAGTTATGCCGTTTGCCCCCAGTGTCAATGGGGGATTTTTCCCCCTCGATGACGAACTCCAACTTTTACCCGGACGGCTCACGCCTGCGTTAAAGGAAAGTTTGGTTCACCTAGGCACCTGGATGCCGTTTGGGCGCGCGGTGAAAGAACTACGCTTTTTCAACCGGGTCCATCTGACCGAGGCGACGGTGCGGCGGAATACCGAAGCCGCCGGAGCCGCCTACGTGACCGTGCAGACCGAGCAGGTGGAACACCTGGAGCGCACCACGCCCGCCCCACCCGACGGACCCGCGGTGCAACTCCTCAGTGTGGATGGAGCCTTCGTGCGGCTGGTCCATCGCGAATGGGCTGAAGTCAAGACCTTGGGGGTGGGCGTCGTGCAACCGCCGGTGACGGATGCGAAAAACGGAGAGACCGTCGTGCACAGCACCGACTTGAGTTACTTTTCGCGATTGGCGGATGCAGACACCTTTGGGCGGCTCGCTCTGGTCGAGACCCAGCGCCGCGGGACCGAAACCGCGAAACAGGTGTGCGCGGTGACCGATGGGGCAGAATGGGAACAAGGTTTTGTCGATCTACATCGGCGGGATGCCGTGCGGATTTTAAATTTTCGTCATGCCGGCGGGTATGTGACTGCGGCGGGAGAGGCCGTTTGGGGCGAAGGGAGCGAGCAAAGTAAAACCTGGCGGGAGGCGACGTTGCACGAACTCAAACATGGTTCGCCCGATCAGGTGCTCGACCAAATACGCGAGTTGCAACGCCAGACCCAGGTGGTGGGACCCGGCGATGGTGCGACCCTCGCCACCCTAGAAACCAGTTTGGGTTACTTGGACAAACGGCGGGCGCATATCGAGTATGCACGTTTTCAACAACTCGGGTATCCGATTGGCAGTGGCAGTGTGGAAAGCGGCAACAAACTGGTGGTCGAAGCGCGGCCGAAGGGCGCGGGCATGCATTGGGCGCGCCCGCATGTGGATCCGCTGTTGGCGCTGCGGAACATTGCGTGCAGTGATCGCTGGGACGAAGCCTGGCCGCAAATCATGACCCAATTACGCCGAGAAGTGCGGACGGCGCACCGGCACCGATTTCAAAAACGTCAAACGTCGTTAGCCCCCTATCCCCGGTGGACAAAACACCGACCATGGCTCCACCGGTCATTGCCAATATCAGTGTGAGCACCACGCCCGTACCCGAGGGTGTGACACTCATGACCGCGCCCACCGCAGACCTGGGTGCTACCCAGACCCAGCGTCCAGCCACGAATCATCCGTGGCGTCACTCGCCGATCGGGCGCGCGCTCTTCCAACCATCCCGCCGATCGGGAGATGCAAAACTTTGACGCGCACTCATTACCGGATACACAACCGTATAACCCGTCAAATTGCGACAGAGGTAATCTGGGCGGAGACGTCAGTCGCGCCAACAATCAAAAAAGAGCTGGCTGTACCCACACACAGCCAGCTCTATATCCGTCAACAAGAACCAATTGTTTACTGACTCATATAAACCGTAAGTGCATCTCCGAGCGTGGCGCTAGTTCCTTGAGCGTTCACGGTAAACACAAACGGTTGTGCCGAAGTTATAACGGCCGAAGCACTCTTGCCCGAACCGAAGACTGACCCAGAACGCTGATCAAAACGGAAGATTTGGTCAGCGCCAGCCGTGTATGTATCGCTTGCGGTTGTCCCATCGGAGAAATAATAGTTGATCGTTACCAGCCCCGTACCCGAAAGCAGTTTTCCTTCCAGGGCAGTTCCCCAAGTGACATTCGTCCCCACATCAAAATAATCTCTCATCAGCAAGGGAGCATATCCCGTTGTTGTTGTTCCTGTGGTTACAAACGCACGCGACGTACTTGCGCGGATCCCTTTGGTAACACTATAATCACTCTGCAGGTTACTGAGCGCAACAATGGGTGTGCTTGCGGTGAACTTGACAGATCCAAAGTATTGCCCAAGTCCGTTTACGGGAGGCGTGCAGCCGGCAGGCCAATTTCCAGGACGGAAATCCACCCGGAAAGTGGCTCCTGCAGGAAGCGTACATGTCTTGGTTGTTCCCCAAAGGTTGGTGTAATCCACAGTGACTACCGTCGAACCTCCATTTACGGTCATTCCTTCGACTGCTGAACCATAGTTAAGCTGTTGCCCGGTGTCAAAGACATTCGTGAGTGCTTGTGTCACAATTAAAGAATTGCCTCCATCGGCACTCGTAAAACCTCGATAGACCAAGAGAGCACCGGCTGCGTTCTGATTCACCACTACAGCTACATTCTGGTTTGAGGTAATGGTAGCTGAGCCAAATGATATGCCATTCGGGCCAAGGAAAGAGGCCGGGAAAGTTTCCGTCATCATATCAATGAAAACCGCAGAGCCCGGTGGGATTGAAATCCCACTATGAACATAGGGAGGAGTTGGCGTAAAAACATTTGTGTAGGTGATTGCGACATTGGCACTTGTAGTGGAACTGGTGTTTTGGATTGCGATTGTTGAGTTGTACGTTTTTTGTTGGGTAGCATCTGTGACGTTCCTCAATAATTGCGGCAATAACACGCTTGTAGAGGCTTGTGTACTTGAGGTTCCGTTGTAACTGTCGGAACGGAAATCACTGCCCAACGTAACTGAGTTTCCTGCATATTGATTCACCACTGCCGCCAACTGTGTGGTTGAACTCACTACTACCGAGCCCTGAAAACTGGCATACGAGTCCAACCCACCGCCAGCAGATCTTTGATCTATCGTCACACTCCGATATGGACTTGCCGTTTTGTTCACAACAGACACTGCGGTCCCGGTCACATCATAAAATGTCGAACTGATATTCGCCGTTGTACTTGGATCCATGTTTTGCAGAGCGAATGATGTCGAAAGCGAGGAGACCGTACCGGCGCGCGGCGCACGAAGGACTATGGTCGGAGTCGCTGTTGCTGTACGCGTAGCGGTTGGCGTAACAACCTTGGTGGGTGTTACGGTTGCCGTCGCAACCACAACCTTGGTCGGTGTAATCGTTTTCGTTGGGACAACTGCTGTAATTGTTTTTGTCGCGGTCGGCACGGACACCGTCACAGTCTTGGTTGCGGTTGCCGACGGAACGGATGTCTTGGTCGCGGTCGCTGCTGGAACGGATGTCTTGGTCGCGGTCGCCGCCGGCTCTGTTGTTTTGGTTGCCGTCGGCGCGGCTACGGTTGGCGTAATCGTCTTCGTGGCTTGCGCGGGAACAGCGGTCTTGACCGCAGTCGGTGTAACCGTGGTCGCTTGAATCGCCGCCGAGGCGGGACTAAGCCCAAACACCGCGACGAGACTCGCCGCGACCAGCAACATCAAAACAATTCGGATGCGATTGGTAGCCATAAGATTTCTCCATTCCCTTTCTTTTAGCGTTCTAAACTTGACGGATGCACCACGCGCCAAAACGAGCGACAATTCTACGCTGGCAGGATTATACTACGGTTCATTTTTTTCCGCCAGTGGGAGAATAGTCCTAAGACCACGCGGCACAAATCGTTAAACACCTACTAAAATAGCCGTTTTGTGCTGGCGCAGATATTGAACATCCGCGCCAACACTCGAAAAAATCTACTGCCGCTGCGCGTCCACCACTGCAAGCGCGGCGATGTTCACAATATCTTTCACTTCATCGCCCTGCTGAATCACGTGAATGGGCTTGCCCATCCCGAGCAGGATTGGACCAATCATCTCTGCGTCGCCGAGATGCCGCACGAGTTTGTACGCAATGTTCGCCGCTTCGAGACTGGGGAACACGAGCACGTTGGGATTCCGCACCTGAGCGAAAGCGTACCGTTCCTGCAGAATCTGCGGCACCACAGCTGTGTCCGCTTGCATCTCGCCATCAATTTGCAGGTCGCGGCGTCTTTCGCGCGCCAACTGCACCGCGTAACGCACTTTGTCCGACGACGGATGTGGTGTGCTTCCGAAATTCGAGAACGACAACAACGCGATCCGCGGTTCGACCTCGAACGCCTTTGCCGCGTCCGCCGCGAGAATTGCGATCTCGGCAAGGTCTTCGGACGACGGATCAATGTTCACGGTCGCGTCGGTAAAGAAAAAGACGCGTTGATCGCGCGTGATGACGATGTACATCCCCGCCGCTTTTTTCACACCCTCACGCGTATGAACAATTTGCAATGCGGGGCGAATCACATCCGGATAGTTGAACGTCAAGCCGCTCACAAACGCGTCGGCATCGCCCAATTCCACCATCATCGGACCAAAGTGATTGCGGCGCGACATCATCCGCTCTGCCATGCCGCGCGTGATCCCTTTGCGCGCGCGCAGTTTGTAGTACGCCTCGACGTAACGTTCTACATTCTCGTCGCCGCGTGCGAGCGAAACGATTTGCGGATGATAGTCCAAACCCAGTTCTTTGATCCGTTGTTCGATCATCTGGCGATTGCCCAGCAGAATCGGTTTGCCGATCTCTTCTTCTTCGATCTGCGCCGCGGCGCGAATGATCTTGGGTTCTTCGCCTTCGCCAAACGCGATGCGCTTGGGATTCGCCTTCGCTTTGGTGATGATCGTCCGCATCACCTCGCGCCCTTTGCCGAGTCGCGCTTCGAGTTGCTCGCGATACGTCGCCAGATCAATCGTGCGCCGCGCGACGCCGCTCGCCATCGCGGCTTGTGCAACCGCCGGCGCTTCCCACAAGAGCACGCGCGGGTCCACCGGCTTGGGCACAATGTACTCGTGACCGAAATGCAACGATTCGAGTCCGTACGCTTTGAGCACCGAATCGGGCACATCTTCTTTCGCAAGCGCGGCGAGCGATTTTGCCGCGGCAACTTTCATCTCTTCGTTGATCGCCTTCGCGCGCACATCGAGCGCGCCGCGAAAGATGAAGGGAAATCCGAGCACATTGTTGATTTGATTCGGATAATCGCTGCGCCCGGTGCCAACAATCGCGTCCGGACGCGTGGCTTTGGCAAGGTCGTACCGAATTTCCGGATCCGGATTCGCCAGTGCGAAAATCAACGGCTGGGATGCCATCGTCTTGACCATGTCCGGCGTCAACACATCCTTGGACGACAAACCCAGGAACACATCTGCGTCCTTTATCGCATCCGCAAGCGTGCGCGATTTGGTCTCCACCGCGAAACGTTCTTTGTACGGATTCATCCCTTCGACGCGACCTTTGTAGAGCACGCCTTTCGTATCGCACATCACTACGTTTGCGCGATTCACCCCAAGCCGGATCCAGAACTCGCCGCACGCGACGCCGCTTGCGCCCGCGCCGTTGATGACGACTTTGATCTCGCCGATTTTTTTGCCGGTGATTTCGAGCGCATTCAATAAACCCGCGCCGGAAATAATCGCGGTGCCATGTTGATCGTCGTGAAAGACCGGAATGTTCATCGTCGCCTTGCACGTTTCCTCGACCTGGAAACATTCCGGCGCTTTGATGTCTTCGAGATTGATTCCGCCAAAAGTCGGTTCAAGCGCCTGAACGACCTTGATGATTTCTTCCGGCGTGCGCGCATTGATCTCGATATCGAATACGTCAATGTCCGCGAAACGTTTGAAGAGCAAACCCTTGCCTTCCATCACCGGCTTGGCGGCGAGCGGACCGCGATCACCCAAGCCGAGAATCGCCGTGCCATTCGACACGACCGCGACCAAGTTGCCTTTCGCGGTCAATTCGTACGCGGTTTCCGGATCGCGCTCGACTTCGAGCGTGGCTTCCGCGACGCCCGGCGAATACGCGAGCGTCAAATCGCGCTGGGTCAACGACGGCTTGGTCGGCACGACCTGAATTTTGCCAGGGCGACCCATCCGGTGATAGTCGAGCACCTCTTGTTTAGAGACAGGCATACGTTTTCCTTTCGTCAGAATTCTGGCGCGTCAGCGCGCCCGGGCAAGCAAACGTTCGGTGAACGCGAGAATCCCGCCTTCTCACGCGCGGCGGAAGACGGGAATTGGGTTTGAACTACGATTTGATAAAGTACGTATTGCACGAAAGATCAAGCAGTTCTTTCGACATCGCCGGTAGCACATTGCGAAAACGCGCGATGTCAACCAACTCGTCTATAATATCGCGCGGGTGGACGGCGCGTGGTTTGCGTTTGGTCTTGATGTAATGTTCCATCACCAAATGCCGCAAACCATCTTCGGAATACTGCACCCCTTTGGCAGTACAGACACGTTTGAAAATCTCGCGATAATCTTCCCAGGTCGGATCGGGGATGCTGATCTTGTAGCGAATGCGGCGCAAGAACGCTTCGTCCACCAATTGCTCCGGATTGAGATTCGTCGAGAAGATGACGAGCGTGTCGAACGGCACATCAATCTTGCGCCCGGTGACCAGCGTCAAAAAGTCCACGCGCTTTTCGAGCGGCACGATCCACCGATTGAGCAAGGCATGAGGACTCATCTGCTGGCGACCAAAGTCGTCAATCAAAAACACGCCGCCGTTCGCTTTGAGTTGGTACGGCGCTTCGTAGAACTTGGTCGTATCATCATACGACAAATCCAAACTTTCCAGCATCAACTCGCCGCCCACGGTAATCATCGGGCGGCGAATCAACACCCAGCGTTTGTCGTATCGTTCGCCCTTGCGTAAGCCGGGCGTATCGTCGGCGTCGTTGTCTTCTTTCTCCGGCACGACGCGATGATGCAGTTCGTCGAACACTTTGATAACGTGCCCGTCTACGTTGATCGCATACGGCACAAAAATCACGCCAGGCAACATCGCGCCAACCGCGTCCGCAATCACGGTTTTACCGTTGCCGGCTTCGCCGAACAAGAAAATGGATTTGCCGGAATTGATCGCCGGACCGAGTTGCGCCAAAATATGATCGCCGATCACGAGGTGAGCAAAACCACGGCGCATTTGTTCTTCGGTGATCGTAAACCCTTTGATGGATTGCGTGTTCGCCATCTTGGTGTACGCTTCAAGCGTTACCGGCGCGGGACCTACGTACTGGCTCTTCTCCATCGTTTCGCGCGCGCGCGCGCGCCCTTCGTCCGAAATCACGTATTGGTACGACGATTCGCCGAATCCGCCCGAACCGCGCACTTCGGCGAGATGTTCGCGGCGCAGATGATCGAGCGCGCGATCAACGACATTCGCAAACGGTAAACGCACCGCGTCGGCGATTTCGTGTCCCATCAAAAAGCCGCGCGTGTACATCACTTTCAAAACCAGGTCGGCTAGGAACGCAAGATTAATCCCCGTCTCCTCGACCGAACGTGTTTCCGGTGGCGGGGTAAAAAAAGTAGCCATAGATGCTCCAGTGCAAAAATCCGAATCGCGCGGTTAGGCGGTTTGCGCTTCCTGCCAATCTACGGGGTGTTCACTTTGCGTCAGCAGGATCGGTTTCGTTTTAAGGCGGATCGTTTCCGCGGTGATGACGCACTTGCGTACATCGCGCCGCGAGGGAATTTCGTACATCACGTCGAGCAGGACGCCTTCGATGATCGTGCGCAAGCCGCGCGCGCCAGTCCGCAAGCGCAACGCTTCGGAAGCCGCCGCGGAGAGCGCATCGTCCGTGAAGACGAGTTCCACATGATCGAGCGCGAATAATTTTTGGAATTGCTTGACGATCGAATTCTTCGGCTCCGTGAGGATTTTGATGAACATCTCTTCGTCGAGCGGGTCAACGCTGACGCTGACTGGCATCCGTCCGACGAATTCCGGGATCAACCCGAACGCGAGCAAATCGTCCGCTGTAACCAGGCGCAACAATTCCGACGAAGACAATTCGTGTGCGGCGCGTTCGCGCTCGCCCTTGAAACCGACCGCGCGCTTTTCGCCGACGCGGCGCAGAATGAGCTTGTCCAAGCCCTCAAACGCGCCGCCGCAGATGAACAAGATGTTCGTGGTATCGAGTTGCAAAAATTCTTGCTGGGGATGTTTGCGTCCGCCGTGCGGCGGCACATTCGCGACCGTGCCTTCGAGAATTTTGAGTAGCGCCTGTTGCACGCCTTCGCCGGACACGTCGCGCGTAATCGAGGGGCTGTCGCCGCCTTTGCGCGCGATCTTGTCAATCTCGTCAATGTAGATGATGCCGCGTTGCGCGCGCGGCAAATCGTAATCGGCGTTTTGTATCAACGCGAGCAAAATGTTCTCGACATCTTCGCCGACGTAGCCGGCTTCGGTCAGCGCCGTCGCGTCGGCGATGCAGAACGGCACGTCGAGGATTTTCGCCAACGTTTGCGCGAGCAATGTTTTACCGCACCCGGTCGGTCCGATCAAGAGGATGTTCGACTTACCCAATTCGATTTCGTCGGGTGATGCTTCGCCTTGCGTGCGCTTGTAGTGATTATAGACCGCGACCGAGAGCACTTTTTTCGCGCGGTCTTGCCCGACGACATATTGATTCAACCGTTTGTAAATCTCTTTGGGCGGCAAACTGGAAATCGAAACCGTTTCGCCTTTTGGCATCGCGCTTTCGGCTTCGAGAATTTCACGACACAGTTCGACGCACTCGTCGCAAATGAACACCGATTCCGGTCCCGCGATCAAACGATTGACTTGATCGGAACTGCGACTACAGAACGAGCAGTACTCTTCGCCGCGTTTAAGGAGATTGGGCATCACTTTTTCCAGTTCCTTCAGTTCCTTCAGTTCCCTTGCGACCAATCGCAAGGGAACTAAGGGAACTAGGGGGAACTTATGGAACTTTTTTCTCCGCCGGTTCTTTCTTTGCGCTCAACAGCACTTCGTCAATCAACCCATACGTCACGGCTTCGCTCGCATCCATGTAATAGTTGCGATCGGTATCGTGGATGATGCGTTCGAGTGATTGACCGGTGTTTCTCGAAAGCATTTCGTTGAGGCGTTCGCGTTCGCGCATGATGCGACGCGCTTCGATTTCGATATCCACCGCTTGACCTT
The DNA here is from genome assembly GCA_016219275.1 of Chloroflexota bacterium. Classification (NCBI taxonomy): domain Bacteria; kingdom Bacillati; phylum Chloroflexota; species Chloroflexota bacterium. Next base: position 68,568 of record JACRBM010000103.1, on the reverse strand, counting down.
GTGCGCCGCCCCAGGGTTGATGAATATGAATCGTCGAATTGGGGAGCGCATAGCGGCGACCCTTCGCGCCGCCGGAAAGCAGGACCGTGCCCATGCTCGCCGCGAGACCGACGCAGATCGTCGAGACCGGCGCGCTCACGATGTTCATCGTGTCGAGAATCGCGAGACCGGCGGTGATCGAACCGCCGGGGCAGTTGATGTAGAGCCGAATTTCGGCTTCGGGGTTTTCGCTATCGAGGAACAAGAGTTGGGCGACGACCAGGTTCGCAATGTGGTCGTCAATCGGCGTGCCCAAGAACACGATGCGGTTCTTGAGCAGTAGCGAGAAAATATCAAACACGCGTTCGCCGCGACCGGTGCTTTCCACAACCATCGGGATCACGTTGCGCGGGATGCTAATGTTGCTCATCAAGTCTCCTTGTTGAAATGACAGTGTTCGGTATTCAGTTTGCAGTATTCAGTCCACCGAACACTGAACACTGAACACTGTCTACTGATTCTGCCCTGGAATAATCAAACCGGGCGTCGGCGCACCGGGTTGCGCGGCGGCTTGCTCGCGCGCGCGGCGTTCTTCTTCGCGCACCATCTCCGGCGTGAGAATCTTGCCGCTCGTCGGGTCGCCCTTGAGCAATGACGCGATGAACGCAACCGACTTACTTAGTTTAAGTTGGAACTCGATGTCGCGGCGCGATTCGGCGTTCGAGAGCGCGCGACGCGTTTGCGCGGCATTGCCGCCATTCTGTTGCGCGTACATTGCGCGCAGATCAATTTCCATGTCCACGTCTTTGCGCGTGGCTTCAATCTTTTCCATCTCGGCGACTTGCATCAACGTGAGCAGCCGATTGACACGGCGCGCGGCGCGTGGTTTGGCTTCTTCACGAATCTCTTCTTCTTTCTTGCCGGCAAGTTCGAGATACTTGTCCCAGGTCAAGCCAAGTTGTTGCGCCAAACTTTTGGAACGTTCGAGTTCGAGACCGATTTCGTCGTCGAGCATCGAAGCAGGGAAAGCAATCGTCGCCTGCGCGACCACCGCATCCACCGCTTCATCGGCAAAGCGCTCGTTCTCTTTGCGTTCCTTCTCGGCGTACAGTTGAGAGCGAATCGCGGTCGTCAACTGTTCCATGTTTTCAAATTGACTCACCGACTTGGCAAAGTCGTCGTTCAATTCAGGCAGATGCGGTTCTTTGACATCTACCACGGTCACCGTGTACGTCGCGGTTTTGGGTTCATCGCCGGTAAAAGTGTGCATGATCGTGCGCGTCTCGCCGGCGTTCGCGCCGACCAATTGTTCGAGCCAGGGGAAGACGCCGCCTTCCTTAAGAATTTCGACCGGCAAACCCTCACGGTCGAGCGTCGCGCCGCCTTCCAAACCGCCGTTGATGTTCAACGTCGCGAGATCGTTCAGCTGGACGGGACGCGTGACCGGCGTCATTTCGGCGTTTTCGCGGCGAATGCGTTCGAGCGTCTCGTTCACTTCGACATCGGTCACCTGCAGCGTTTGCGGCGTCAGATGCAAAGTTCGATAATCGCCCAACGTGACGACGGGACGCGTGGGCACGGTAAATTTCAAAACGAGCGGGTCTTTTTGCGCGATGTCGAGTTTGCCGGTGTCGTACGGGTCAATCTTTTCATCTTGCAAGACTTGTTTGTACAGCGATTGCGCGAGTTCGTCAATCGCTTCGTCGCGCAACAACTCTTTGCCGACGATGCGCTCGACGCGCGCGTACGGCGCTTTGCCGGGGCGAAAGCCGGGAATCGGGCGGATGCGCGACACGCGCGACGCGGCAGAGCGCATCGCGCGTTCAATTTGTTCTTCGTCTACCTCGACGGTGATGACGGCGTTGCAATCGGCTTGACGTTCTGTGGTTACTTTCACTCTGTATGTCCTTCAAAAAAAAGATTTCTCTGGTTGATTCCATAGTGCACATGACACTGGATTTCAGTGGCGTTACACGTCGAAAATCATAAATCCAAAATCGAAAATAAGCGATGGGGACGGAGAGACTCGAACTCTCACGGGTGTAAGCCCACATGGTCCTAAGCCATGCTCGTCTGCCAGTTTCGACACGCCCCCTCAAGTGCGTGCGCCATTTTACCAGAATTAAAAGGATTTGGCAAAAGGCAAAAACAAAAACCCGTTCTCGCGCGTAGTACGCAAGAACGAGGCACGCATGGATTGCCGCCGCGACGTGCGGCGCAAGGTCTCTACCGCCCGACAAATTCGCCGAGCGAGTAATCCGATCCGACGCTTTCAAACAGCAATGCTTTGAATTGCGCCACCAACTCGCGCGATGCACGCGTGCCGATGCGCGCGACGAGCGCATTATCCGGATACCAGGCGATGTTCGGTTCATCCGTGTCGAAAAATTCGAAACCGAATTTGCGGAATAACCGATGCAACGCGTCGCGATAGTCGCGGAGGTTGACGCCGCTCCCTTCAAAATCCCAGCACCACCGATACCCGGTCGCCAGCACAATCGCCTCCGCGTACGAATCATCGGTAAAGGTCGCCGCCAGAACTGCTTCGCCAATCCCGGCACGCCGCCAGTTGCGACTCACTTCGATGCCGCCCAGTTCGTACAGCCCCTTGATCTGATCGCGTCCCCATCGCACGTCCGGGTCCGGCGCGCCAATCGTCACGTAGCCGACGACCATTGTGCCATTGTGCGCGATTGTCACACAACCGTCCGGCGTCGCCGCGATTTTTTTCAACGCGTCGAGTTGCCGGTCGGGACGATTGTGCCAGAAAAAACCCAGTCCATCGTCAATGCCCAACTGGTCGAGCAACGCGACCGAACACGCCGGCACAATCGTCAACTCGCCGCGCGCGGTGGCGAGATGATGCACGCGCGGTTCGTTGGATTTGCGTGAAAGGAAGGGAAAAGAAAAATTCATATCACAGGTAGTTGTTTTGCTTGGCGTAGCGTTCCAATTCCTCGCGGAATTGAGGCGCGGCAATCGCGATCAGCGCTTGCACGCGCTCGCGCACCGATTTGCCATAGAGCGACGCGATGCCGTACTCGGTGACGATGTAATGCACGTCTCCGCGCGAGGTCACAACGCCGGAACCGGGCTTGAGGTGCAGCGCGATGCGCGAGATTTTACCATCCTTTGCCGTGGCTGGCAATGCGATGATCGGCTTGCCGCCGCGCGAACGCGACGCGCCGCGCACAAAATCCACTTGCCCGCCGATGCCGCTGTAAATCGCCGGACCGATCGAATCGGCGCACACTTGCCCGGTCAAATCCACTTCGAGCGCCGAGTTGATCGAGATCATATTGTCGTTCTGCGCGATGATGAACGGATCGTTCACATAATCGCTGGGATGCAATTCGATCATCGCGTTGTCGTGCGCGAAATCGTACAGTCGTTGCGAGCCGAACAAAAAGCCGGAAACGATCTTGCCCGGATGCAAACTTTTCTTATCATTCGTGATGACGCCGCGCTCGACCAGGTCAATCACACCGTCCGAAAACAATTCCGAGTGCACACCCAGGTCGCGCTTGTCGCCCAACTGTGCGAGCACCGCATCGGGACTCGAACCGATGCCAAGTTGCATCGTCGCGCCGTCAGGAATCAAATCCACAATGTGTTTTCCGATTTGTTGATGCACCGGCGTCGTGCCGCCTTGCAACGCTTCGGGCAATGGATAGTCCACTTCGACGACATAGTTTAGTTTGCTCATGTGAATGAACGAGTCGCCGAGCACGCGCGGCATACGCCGATTCACTTCGGCGATCACGATTTTCGCGGCTTGTGCGGCGGGCTTGGTGCATCCCACTTCCGCGCCGAACGAACAAAAGCCGTGTTCATCCGGCGGCGAGACCATGATCAACGCGACATCAATCGGCAGCGTGCCATCGCGAAACAGGTTCGGAATTTCGGAAAGAAAGATCGGCATAAAATCGGCGCGACCTTCTTGCACCGCTTTGCGCGCGTTCTCGCCGATGAAAAGCGCGCGATGGTGAAAACTCGCCGCGTATTCCGGTTTCAGGTGCGGCGCCGCGCCAAACGTCAACACGTGCACGATCTCAACATCGCGCAATTCACCGGCGCGCGCAACGAGCGCTTCGAGCAAGCGATGCGGCACACCCGCACCGCCGCCCAGGTAGGCGCGGTGATGCGACTGGATCATTTGCACCGCTTGTTGTGCGGTGACCGATTTAGTTCGATACATGATTATCCACTTCCAAAACCCGAATTAAAAAATTGAGCAAATCCGTCTCGGTCACGATACCGACGAGACGCTCGCCTTGGACGACCGGCAGTCCGCCGATCTTGCGATCGCGCATGATGCGCGCCGCGTCCGCGATGCGCGTTTGCGGCGTGATCGTGACCGGCTCTGCGCTCATACACACACGCACCGTGATCTTGTCTAACAAAAATTCGTTGTACCAACGTTCCTGCATTACGAACGGCGAATTCGTCGCGCGCCGCAAATCGCGGTCGCTAATCACGCCGACTACTTTGCCGGCTTGCACGACCGGCAAACGCCGGCAGCCGCGCTCGCGCATTCGGTCAATCGCCGTTCGCAACGATTCTTCGGGCGACACCGTCGCCGGGTCGCACGTCATTATTTGTTCGACGGTCGGAGTCTGCGCCATCGTGCCTCCTTAAATCGTGCCTTCGGCTTCGACGCCGAGCGCCTGCGCGACCTGGGCATTGACGAGTTTGCCTTGCCACACGTTGACGCCGCGCGCCAACGCATCATTCGCGCGAATCGCGCCCTCCACGCCGAGCGCGCCAATCTCGCGCAGGAACGGCACGGACACGTTGACAATCGCGTGGCTCGCCGAGCGTGCGACGCGCGCGAGCACGTTCGGCACGCAATAGTGAATCACGCCTTCCGCGACAAAAGTTGGATCGCGATGTGTCGTCGGGCGACTCGTCTCGACGCAACCGCCCTGGTCAATCGAAAAATCAATGATGACCGCGCGCGCGCGCATGCGTTTGACCATCTCGCGCGTCACGAGCATCGGCGCGCGTTGCCCTGGTACGAGCACCGCGCCGACGAGCACGTCGGCAAATTCGATCACGCGATTCAAGTTGTACGCGGTGGCAACAAGCGTCGTCACGCGCCCGTCAAACATTTCGTCGAGCCGTTGCAGTTTTGCAAAGTCGCGATCGAGCAACGTGACTTGTGCGCCCAGACCCAGGAACGCGCGCGCCGCATTCATCCCGATGACGCCCGCACCCAGGATGACGACCGCCGCCGGCGGCACGCCCGGCACGCCGCTCAACAAAATGCCGCGACCGCCGCGCGTACTGGAAAGCGCCTCACTCGCAACCATCGGCGCGAGACGACCGGCAATTTCGCTCGATGGCAACAGCACCGGCAATGAGCCGTCCGCGTTTTGGATCATCTCGTACGCAATCGCCGTCATCGCATTGTCGCGCAGGGCATCGAGCAAATCGCGCGAAGCAACCGCGAGATGGGTGAACGACAGAATCGTTTGCCCTGGTCGTAGATATTTGTATTCGTTCGAGGCGAGCCGCGTGACTTTGGCAACCACCTCCGCGCGACCATACGCCTCTTCTGCCGAATAGACCACGGTCGCGCCCACGTTGCGATAATTTTCTTCGGTAAATCCCGCGCTCGCGCCCGCGCCGCGTTCGACAAACACGGTGTGTCCTTCTTCGATCAACGCGTGCACACCCGCCGGCGTCAAACCGACCCGATTTTCCAGTTCGCGTACTTCTTTTGGAATACCAAAGTTCATGTTTCGCCTCGCCTTTGCGTCAAGAATCCAGTCTGTGAGCAACTGCAGAGTGTCATTTCGACGAGCGATTTTCGCGAGGAGAAATCCGCGCGATAGCACATAGAGAGATTTCTCGCGGCACAATTCGCCGCTCGAAATGACAGAGTGCTAATCAGATCCACCTGTGATGAGTATAGCACAGTTTTGCGAGCATAAAAAACGAGGGATTATCCAATCCCTCGTGCATTTCTCCACACGGTTGTCGTTTTGCCAAATTGTAGAACGCTCTGGCGAGCGTTCCCTACCGCGCCAATCAAACCGGAAACTAATTCTTTCCAAGGTCGCGCAAGTACTGATCTATCGCGAGCGCCGCGCGACGCCCGGCAACCATCGCGGTGACGACCAAGTCTGCGCCGGTCACCGCATCACCGCCGGCGTAAACGCCTGGCTTGCTCGTCGCGCCCGTTTGCTTATCCGCGATGAAGCAACCCCACTTGTCCACCTTGAGACCCGGCGTCGTTTTTTCGATCAAGCGATCCTGGTTGTAGCCGAGCGCGCAAATCACATTGTCCGCATCCACAATAAAATTCGAATCCTTGACTTCGATGGGGCGGCGGCGACCGGACGCGTCCGGTTCTCCGAGCGTCATGCGAATCAATTCCATCTGGCGCACGTGCCCCAACTCGTCGCCGATGAAGCGCACCGGCGCGACCAGGAATTCGAACTGGATGCCTTCTTCATTCGCGTTCGTGCGTTCTTCCGCCTTGCCTGGCATTTCTTTTTCGGTGCGGCGATAATAGTCCACGACCGTGCCATCGGTGATACCCGACTGGATTTGCAGACGGCGCGCCGTCCGCACACAGTCCATCGCGGTGTCACCGCCGCCGATGATCGCGATGTGCTTGCCAGATTCGGGGCGTTCCTGCATTCCATCCGGCAAATAGTCCGGCGGCAAGTTGCCGCGCACGAGATACTCGGTCGCCATGTAAATGCCCTGGAGGTCTTCGCCGGGCAAATTGAGTTTCGTCGGCGTCCACGCGCCGGTGCCGAGGAACACTGCGCCGTAACCTTCCTTGAATAAATCGTCCACCGTCTTGTCTTTGCCGATGGTCGTGTTGCACTTGAACTCGATGCCGAGTTCTTCGAGGAATTTGCATTTATCGGCGATGACTTGCTTGGCGAGTTTGAAACTGGGAATGCCGTACACCATCACGCCGCCGGGGAACGGCAGAATCTCAAAGATCGTGACCGCGTGACCGCGCTTGATCAATTCTTCCGCGACCGCGAGACCCGCGGGACCGGAGCCGACGACGGCGACACGTTTGCCGGTCGGCGGCGCGAGTTTGGGCTTGGGGATGCCGGTCGTGCGGCGTTGATAATCCGAGACAAAGTATTCGAGCTTGCCGAGAAAGACCGGATAATCGCGTTTGCCGACGACGCACGAACCCTGGCACAATTTTTCTTGTGGGCACACGCGACCGCAAATTTCCGGCAGGTTGCTCGTTTCGCGATAGACCTCGGCGGCTTGCAAAAATTCGCCGCGCGAGATGTGCCACATGGCGCGCGGAATATCGTTGTGCAACGGACAGCCGAGCTTGCAACCGGATTCCTCCGGACATTGCAAACAGCGCGACGCTTCGGTCTGGGCGGTCTCTTCGTTAAAACCCAGGTATACTTCGTCAAAATTATGGACGCGCACATCCGGCTTTTGCTTTGGCACGGATTGGCGCGGAATTTTCAAACGTTCTTTGCGATTGATGTCTACATCGCCCGTGCGATCGAGTTTCTTTGCCATCTCTCTCTCCCCCGCTTCATCAAGAAAGGCGAGCGTCTTCGCTCGCCGAGAAGCCTTGCTTAAGCGAACACTCGCCGGAGTTCGCCTTCGTTGACCAACAAACGAAAAATATCCGACTCGGTAATAATCCCGACGACGCGTTCGCCGTCCACGACCGGCAAGCCGCCGATTTTGTGTTCGAGCATCAAGCGCGCCGTGGCTTCAACGGAAAAATCGGGCGCGACGGTGATCGGATCGCGCGTCATGATTTGCCCCACCGTCAACCGCCCAATGAGGTACGTCAGTTCGTAGATGCTCAACGAACTTGCACTCGATGGAGACGCCTCGCGCACATCGCCCAGCGTGACAATGCCGACGAGTTGCCCGTGCTCGACGACCGGCAAACGCCGAATGCAACACTCTTTCATCAAGCGGTGCGCTTCGGGTAAAGTTGTATGGGGATCAATCGTCACCGGATCCGGCGTCATCCAATCCCGGACGAGATACCTTCGCATTGCCATTTCGGACCCTTCGCTCCAAACAGATGGAACTTTCGACTAGTTATATTTTTTTCAAGTCCAAACCGTGTTTGCTCGCGGTCAAAATGCGGTCAAAAGTAGACAATCCGTGTGGGGTGTAGTAGAATCAACCTTATCTCACCCACCGCAACGGACGCTAACCGGTCTCCCGCGCGTTGGGTAAAGAAAGCGCCTTGACGATTTGGCTCGTATGAAATCTGTCCCTCTTACAAAAAAAACTACCCGCCCGGAAAAAATTCTTCTCGCGGATGATGAAGCGACGATTCGCACTGTTATCAAAGACACGCTCGAAAGTCACGGACTGAGCGTCTACTGCGCCGCCGATTCCGCGCAGGCATGGCACGCGTGCCAAGAAACCGAGTTCGATCTGGCGTTGCTCGACATCAAAATGCCGGGACCCATAGACGGCATCGGTCTGCTCACGCGCATTCACGCGCACGCGCCGCAAACCGTCGTGATCATGATGACCGGCTACGCCGCGCTCGATTCCGTTATCACCGCGTTGCGGCAAGGCGCGTTCGATTATTTGACCAAACCGGCAAGTATGACCCAGATTGTCGCGAGCGTCGAACGCGGCTTGGCAAAACGGCAGGATGCCCTCCGCCGGCAACAGTTGATCAACAATCTCGAAAACACGTTACGCGCGTTGAAACACGAAGATCAAACCGCCGCCGCCCTGGATACGCCGAACGGCAAGCGGTTCGCACAAACCCAGCATCTGACGCTCGACCGCCAAAAGCGTTTGGTCGCGTTGGGCGATCTGCCGGTAGATTTGACGCCGACCGAATTCGACTTGCTCGATTATCTCGCCACGCACGCCGAGCGCGTTGTCACCGCGCGCGAACTGGTGCATGCCGCGCAAGGGTACGACCTCGCCGAGGTGGATGCGCGCCCGATCGTGCGCGTCCACTTGCAACGCTTACGCCAGAAACTGGGCGACAATCCCCAGCACCCGAAAATCATTTTGAATGTACGCGGGAAAGGGTACCGCTTCGTCGGATAAACCCGCGCGCGCCAACGCGTTCAAACCGAAACCGCATAAAGTTTTTCTGCTTCTTGCCCGGTCGGGGCGTTCAGTCGAACGCCCCGATTATTTTTTACGTAACCGGTAGCCAATCGTAATTCTACGTAACGCACACGCGCACTCAATCGAATATAATGCGGACTGTCACGGATTGATTCACCGTCCGAACATTCACCACCGCAAAAGGTAAGCATGTCCCCGAAACGTGTCCTGTTGGTCGAAGACGAAGCAACCGTCGCGTTCTTGATGAAAGAAAGTTTGACCGACCTGGGGTTGGATTATCACATCGAAACGGCGGCGTCCGGCGAAGAGGCGCTCGCCAAAATCGAAACCGGCAGATGGGATGTAGTCGTGACCGATCTGCGGATGCCGGGCATCACGGGCTTGGAATTGATCCGCCAACTCAAAGACAAATCACCCGACACGCGCACCGTGCTGATGACCGCGTACGGTTCGGAACAAGTGCAACAAGCCGCGCAACGCCTCAACGTGTACAACTATTTGACCAAGCCCTTTCCGCTGATCGAACTGCGCCGCGTGATTCAAGACGCGTTCACGCTCAAGCAGGCGTGCGCCGGCGACGAGCCGCCGCCCGCGCCAGAACCCGAACCCGCTTTGCCGCTCAAGATTACGCTCGGCGGCAACGGCAGCGTGGGCAAGACCACCTTGATTCGCCGGCTCTGCACCGGCAAATTCCAAGCCGCGCGCGTGATGACGCTCGGCGTGGATTTTCATCTGTACGACATCGCGCACCACAATCGCACGCGGCGTTTGGTGGTGTGGGATGTGAGCGGGCAGGATCAATTCGCGTTTACGCGCCGCGCGTTTTATCGCGGCAGTCGCGCCGTCGGATTGGTGTACGCGACGAACGACCGCGCGTCCTTCGCGCAGCTGCTCAAGTGGCACGACGAAGTCCGCGCGATTCTGCCGCGCGTGCCGCTCGTCATCGCCGCAAACAAAACGGATTTGGCGCGCGACGTGCCGATGGATGAAGGGCGCGCGCTCGCCGCAGCATGGGGCGCGCCGTTTTTCGAGACCAGTTGTCTCACCGGCGACGGCGTGTCCGAATTTTTCAACGCGATGGCAGACGCCGCACACAAACATGCCTCGCGTTAATGGAGCATACGCATGCCACTCACCGGTAATGTTCGCGACCTGAGTTTACCCAATCTCATTCAACTGCACTGCACCGAAGGACGCCCGGCGCGCATCGCGCTGTCCGGCGCGACGCACCGCGGCGCCTTGTTCATCGCCGCCGGCGAAATCGTGGACGCCGACGCGCGCGGGTTACGCGGCGAAGACGCGGTGTACGAAATGCTCCGCTGGCAGGACGCCGAATTTCACGTCGAACTCGATCCACCGGCGTGGGAACAGCGCACGATTAACACGCCCTGGAATGCGCTCGTCCTCGAAGGACTGCGCCGACTGGACGAAGCGCAAGCCGCGCGCCTGATCGAAATCGAAACCGCGTTGCGCGCGCTAGGCAAACAACGCGGCGTGCGGACGACCATGCTCGTCACCTCCGAGGGCGCGCCGCGCGCTACCTCGTCCGATACAATCGTCCCGACCGATGCCGCCCTGCTCGCGCAAGCCGGCAAAATCGCGCAAGCCGTCAGCGCGCTGTGGGAACGCGGCAATTGGGAATACCTGCTCGCCACCTCGCCCACGGAAAAAATTATACTCGTCAAAAAAGGGGACGACTACCTCGGATGTTGGTTGGAAGGACGCGTCGGGGTCGAACCGATCCGTCGCCAGTTGCTCGCCATACTCACTCCCGAATCTCACTGAGGAACATCGGATGATTTTGCTACCCAAAGGTAAATCTGTTTACGAAAACCTCAATACCTCGTTTACACAGTTCGACGCGTTGTTGAGCGAATTGAAAACATCCCAGTTTACCGGCTATGTGCGCGTAGCGGCGTGGGAGTACGAAGGTCTGGTCTTGATGGATCAGGGCAACAGCGTCAGCGCCATCGAAGAAACGCCCGGCGCAAAACGCGTCGGCATCGCCGCCGCCGAAGCGATTGCGCTTAAAGCCAAAGAAAAGGACGGCGCGATTCACGTCGCGGGGCTGGATTCCGATTTGGTCGCGTTGTTGGGCGGCTTGGCGCAAGGCGAACCGCTGTACAAAGATTTGGCGAGCGACTTTACGCATCTCGACAAACTTGTCGCGAAATTGCAAGACGAAGCGCACAGTGGCTATATTGAAATCCGCTTTACCGGCAGTCCCGACACGGCGACAGTCTATCTGCAAGAAGGTGTCCTAGTCGAGTGCGTCCTGATGAACGGTGGCGCGATTGTTTCCGGCGCCGACCAGCTCGCGCAGATTACTGAAATGGCAACACAACGACCGGCGCTCTTCACCGTCTACCGCTCCGATCTGGCGAGCATCTACAGCCATCACGCCGACCTCGCGTCAAGTTTCGCGCGCCAGGCGACATTCGCCTTGTGGCAACACGTCTTTCAAACGATAGAGCGCGTAGTGGATGCCGATGGCGCAACCGAGCATTTTCGGACGGCATTCAAACGCGCGTGCATCGAGCAAGCCACCGCGTATCCATTCCTCGATCCGTTCGCCGGCGAGTTCGATTATCGCGCCGGGCAAATCACGTTCACGGGCGCGGTGTCCGTCAATGAATTCAATCAGGGCTTGTGCGCCGGATTCGCGTCGGCGGTCCGCAAATTGATGACGGCTGGGGACGCGAACTGGATACCCGGGTTATCCGCCGCGTTCGCAGACCTCAAGACGCAATCGAATCAGCGCCTCGAGGAAATCGGTTTACTGTCCGCCGCGCCAGAACTATTTAGCGCGTAAAGAATTCGGAGAGTCGTTATGCCGCTGTTCGAAAAAGATCATTCGGATGTGTGGGCTGGTCTTGCCTCGCAAGAACTCAATATTGCCAAAGACGCTTTCCTGAACGCGCTACGCAATCTGGTGGGCGTGACCCAAGGATTTATCTGCGCGGAAGACGGCGCAATTCAGGACGCGTATGTCGCCGGTGAGTGGAACAAAACCCAAGCCGCCGAGTTGAGCGCACAACTCGCGCAATTGCTGGCGACATTTCAAACCCAGGGCAACCAACCGCGCGAGATAGAATTGCGTTGCGAACGCGGAGGTATTTTCGTGCGCGCCCTCGGCAACGCGTTTGCATTCGTTCTTTGCGAGCCAAACCTGGACTGGGCGATATTGCGAATGTCCATGAACGTTGCCGCCGCCGCGTACGAAGCGGCGAGTTTACGCGCCGCGCATATTATCACCGCCGGCGGGCGGTTGGACTAGCGCACGCGTTACGCGAAAAATTTTTCGGGGATTCGTTATGCCACTGATCGAAAAACTACGCTCGGACAAGTGGGCTGGATTCGCCCTGCAAGAACTCAACATCGCGAATGGCGTTTTCTTGAACGCGCTGCGCGATGTGCCCGGCGCGTCCGAAGGATTCATCTGCGATGAAAGCGGCGAAATTTTGGGCGCGTATGTCGCCGACGAGTGGAATAAAATCCAAGCCGCCGAGTTGGGCGCGCACCTCGCGCAACTGTTGGCGGCGTTTCACGCGCGCGACAAGAAATCGCTCGAACTGGAACTGCGCGGCGAACGCGGCGGCATTTTTATGCGCGACCTCGGCAACGCGTTTGCGTTCGTCCTCTGCGCGCCGCCGGTAGATTGGGCGTTGTTGCGAATGTCTGTGAACGTCGCCGCGCCGACGTACGAAGCGAACGCTGCGGTGCAAAGCGCGTTGCAGCGCGCCGCCCAACGCCACACGCAAGTAGACGCGACGGACGAAAACAACACACCCGCGTCAGGCGCATGGGCGCGGTTCCCATAAACTCTCGATGCCAACGTCCGGAACCTGGCGAGGCAAGCCCAAGCCACCTTTGCCAGATTCCCAACCAATTTGTAGGAGCGACCCGCGATGGTTGACCCCAATGCTATGACTGACGTCGTTTTCAAACTGTCCAGCCGCGAACTAAACAGTGAAGTGAATCTGAAACCCGAGGCGTGGCGGATGCTGGCGCAAGTGAACGGCGCGCGCACCGTTACCGAAATCGCCCAGAACCTGGGAATAGACGCGGCGCTCGCCGCGCGATCCGTCGAGCAATTGCGCCAAGCCGGCTTGCTTGAACCCGCGACCGGAAACCTTGCCGCGCCGCAATTGACCGTTGACGCCCAGTTCTTCGACTGGGTGGCGCGTGAATTCGCCCGCGTGATCGGACCGATGGCGAGCATCATCATCGAAGACGAAATTGCCGCGCTCGGCGAAACGCGTGAGCAGTTTCCGCGCGACCGCATCGCCGAACTCGTGGAAGATATCAGCGCCGAAGTGCGCGACGACGCCAAACGATTGCGCTTTCAACAAATCATGCTCGATGCTATTCGCAAGTTGTAACTAATCTGATCACATCTATCATCCAGATCAAGGAGGTCGAATGATCGCCGAAGCCCCTGCCAAATCGAACGTGTCTCTGTGGGACGTGTCTACGTGGAAAATTCGTCCCAAACTGACTTTGTTTTTCAGCTTGCTCGCGATTGTGCCGGTCATTATCACCGGTATCTTTGTCGTCGTGATCGGACGCAACAGTTTGCTCGGCGAAGCGGATGCGCGTCTGATCGCCGTTAGCCAAACGACCGCCGAACGCATTGATGAGGCGTTGACGGAAGGCGTCCAATTTGTCAACGTCATGGCGCAATTACCGGAAATTGCGCGGTTTATGAAATCGCCGAATGATTCCGCGAACAAAGCGTATGCGCTCGCCGCGCTCAAAGCCGCCGCGTCCAAGGCGCCCGAGTATGAAACTGTCGCCGTGGTAAACCGCTTTGGCGTGATCGAGCTGTCCTCCGCCGATGCCGATGTGGGTACCGATGTGAGTTCACGGTTGTACGTTTCCGAAGCGCTCAAAGGCGCGTCGTACATTTCCGATCCCTCCATCTCACTCATCACCGACCGACCCGCCATCTTCTTTAGCGCACCCGTCAGAGATGAAAACGGCGCCATCGTCGGCGTCGTGCGTAGTCGCTTGTCGCTCCACGCGTTAGAAGACTTTATCGAGGACGATTTGGGCGCGGCGGGTACCGGCAGCTTTGGCATGCTCCTGGATGAGAATGGAATTCGTCTCGGCGATAGTCGCAGCAAGATCAATCCTACATTGCTCACCATGCTCCGGTATCGCGCCGTAGCGCCGGTGCCAGCGGAGATCGAGAAAAAACTCGTGAGCGAGAAACGCTTTGGCAAAAACGCGGCAACCCAGGTGGAGGTGCAACCCTTGCCTGAAATCGCCGCCGCAACGCAAAGCAAGGGCACGACTACGCTAGAAACGGCGGTAGACCTGAGCGATGCGCGGCACCGCGCGGCGATGGCTACCCTCACCAACAAACCGTGGCGCTATGTCGTTGCTGCGCCGCTTTCGACCTATACCGCAGTGGCAGACAACACCGGGTATCTTGCCATCGGTATTTCCGGCATCGCCTTGATCGTCGCGATCATCGTCGCGCTCGCCTTGTCACGCGCGATCACCGTGCCCCTCACCCGCTTGAGCAGCGTCGCCGACCGCATCAGTCTCGGCGAGCTGGACGCCAAGATCGAAGTGACCAGTCATGACGAAATTGGCGAATTGGCGGAAGCCCTCGCGCGTATGCAAGCCAGTCTCCAAGCCGCGATCGAACGCTTGCGCGCGCGCCGCGCGGGTTAGGGCAACTAAGGATCATCTGAATGTCAAGACTTGCCCTATCCGAAGAACACTCTGAACGCGTCGAGAAAGTGCTCTCCGAACTGATCAGCAAAACGAACGCGCGGTGCGCGCTGCTGGCGGATATCAGCGGGCAACTCCTCGCCGCGCACGGACGCACCAAAGGACTCGATGCGACGGTGCTCGCCGCGCTCGTCGCCAGCAACGTCGCCGCCACCGCCGAGATGGCGCGCTTGCTCGGCGAGCGTCGGCACTTTCAAGTGTTATTCCACCAAGGCGACGAACAGAACTTGCACCTCAACACGATTGGCACGAGTTTTCTGCTCGCCGTCGTGTTCAGTGTCAACGTCCAAATCGGTCTCGTGCGCTTGTTCAGCGGCAAAGCCGTCGAGGCGCTCGCCAAGATGGCGCCCGAATGGGAAATGCAATTGATGGTCCCCGGCGCGCCCCTCGCGGAGATGCCAAACGATTTCGCGGCATCGCTCGCGAGCGAGTTGGACAGTCTCTGGAAATCGAACTGACTCCATCCCGGGAATTCGCTCAACGATGTTCATCAATTGGAAAGCGCGCGAACTCAATCTCAAAATCGTCTACTATGGTCCGGCGATGAGCGGCAAGACGACGAACCTGCAGTACGTTCACGCCAAGACCAACCCGACCTTACGCAGCGATTTGGTCTCGTTGAAAACGCGCGAGGATCGCACCATTTTTTTCGATTTTCTGCAGATCGAATTGAGTCCCATCAAAGGACTCAAGCCCAAGTTTCAACTCTACACCGTGCCCGGGCAAACGTATTACCTCGCGACGCGCAAGGTCGTCTTGCAAGGATGTGACGGCGTCGTGTTCGTCGCCGATTCACAAACGGAGCGCATGAGCGAGAATTGCGAAACCCTGGAGAATTTACACACCAACTTGCGCGACTTGGGATTGGCGTCGGCGCACGTGCCGATCATCTACCAGTTCAATAAACGCGATCTGCCGAATACGCTGACGCTCGACGCGTTGCGGCTCAACCTGGGTCTGAACGGCGCGCCGTGTTTTCCCGCCGCCGCCGCGCAAGGACTGGGCGTCTTCGAAACGCTCAAAGCCGCGATCAACGCCGTAGCGCTCCAAGTCCAAACGCGCATCTGACATACGCATACGGAAAGCCGTGAAATGAACTATGCTGACAAGTAATCGAATTTATTGGACTCTGTGGGCAGCCATCCACAGCATCATCACCACCACGCGATTCCTGGGACTAGTACAGACCGGCAAAGCCATCGCCCAATCGCTTAATGGAACAACTACGCTCGCAAGATTGGCAGGGTTTGAACTGGGGAGGGAGAATATGGAACTCGCGCCGGGCAAACTTGCCGGCGATCAGTTCGTGATCTTGAAACAATGTCCGTTCAAAGAGTTCACCGCCGAGATTTCCGAATGGAGTCCCGAAGCGAAAAAACTCGTCGCGAATTATAATCGCCACCTGACCAAAGGTGGCGGCAGCGCGCTGCACCCCTTGTGCATCGTGCATCACGGGGTCCGTGAAGACATGCCGGATCCGGTCGTCAATATCGCGTGCCGCAGTACGGGGACCGACACAATCGCCATTTCCGAAGCGAATATGCGCTTGGTCGGTTTGGAACATCAAGAAGCAGTAGAGATGATCGCCGGACGCGCGTGCTTGTACTGCATTCGCGCCAACGCGTCAAATCCGAGTATTCAAAGCAACCAGGAGGCATAGATGGCTGAGAAAGATCTAACAACGCAGTTAACCGAACTACTTCGCACTTTGCAATCCACCACGCCGGGCGTGATGGGCGCGGGCATCATCAGCGTAGACGGGTTTGCAATTGCATCCGAGTTACCGCAGAGCGTCGAAGAACGGCGCGTCGCGGCGATGGCGGCAGCCATGCTCGCGCTCGGCGAACAGACGACGGCGGAATTTGAGCACGGTCATCTCGCGCGCGTCTTCGTCGAAGGCGGCGACGGGTACACGATCATTATGAACGCCGGACCGGAAGCCGTGCTCAGCGTGGTCGCGCGCAAAGACTCCAAACTGGGTCTCGTCTTTTTGCAAATGGAACGCGCGGCGGATGGCGTTCGCAAAGCGATGGCATAATCTAGATGCGGACTGATCTCAAACTTTATTGGAGCGTGCCATGACGAAACCACCCACCTACGCGGCTGAACCAGCATCCTTCGAAGAAATTCTCGCGCAGATGAATCAAGCAGGACACTTTGCCGTGTCGGTCTTGGCAAGCGAAGATGGCTTGCCCGTCGCGGTCGCGCCATCGCCGGCGCCGTACGATGCCGCGACGGTCGCGGCGATGGTCACGCTCGTCAAAGATTTCGTCGTGCAAACACAAGCGCGCCTGGGACTATCGGAAGTGGACGAAGTATCCATCGTCATCAGCGACCGTTCGCGCTTGGTCTGCCGATACCTTACACTCAACGAACGACCGTTTGTGTTGGCGGTGATTCTGCCGCCGCAACGAACATATCGGCGTCTGACAACGCTCGCGATCCAGGAAATCAAAAAAGCGTGGTGACGCATGCGTACACGACGAGGCGCGGCAGAACTGCCGCGCCTCGTCGTGTACGGCGCGCGCGCGACTAATTGCGCGGGCGCAACAATGCGCGTATAATTGTCCGCGATGTTACGCACTCGATTGCAAATGGACGCGCTCCTCATTTTTGTCGCGCTCGTCGGCGGCGCGTGGATTCACGTCACACGTTTGGCGAGCGATCCCGCCTCCCCCAGCATCGCACCGCGCGTGAATTTCGCGATGCCCGCGTTTTCGCTAACCGCGCTCGATGGCACAACCTTTGCCTCCGACGACCTGCGCGGCAAAATCGTGATTCTCAATTTCTGGGCAACGTGGTGTCCGCCATGCCGCGCGGAGATGCCGCTGTTGCAAGCCATTTCCACCGAACATCGCGAACATGATGTGGTCGTTCTTGCGATTGATGTGGGCGAAGACCGCGCGACGGTCGAGGCGTACGCCAAGGAGCTGGGTCTGACGTTGCCCGTTCTGCTCGACGACAAACTCGGCGTCGCGGCGAGTTTCCAAGTTGGCGCGTTGCCCACTTCGTTTTTCATAGACCGCGCCGGCATCATTCGCGCGGCGTACCTCGGCGCGATGAATCGCGCGTACATCGAAGCGCAACTGACGCAATTGCTGGAGCGACGCTGATGTTGCCGGTCGTCCACATCGGTCCCGCCGCGCTGCAAACGTCCACGCTCGCGTTGATCGTCGCGCTGTGGCTCGGAGCGTATCTCGCCGAACGCGAATTCCATCGGCGCGGTTTGCGCGGCGACGACGCGTGGAGCATCGTCGCGCTGGGCGTCGCCGTGACGATCCTGGTCGCGCGGCTCGCATACATCGCGCAAAATTTTTCCGCGTACGCGGAGGACTGGCTTCAGGTTTTTTCGCTGACGCCCGGCACGCTCGATGTACCGATTGGGGTGTTGGCTGGCGGCATCGCGGTCATCGCGTATCTCCAACGTCGTCGTTTGGCGCTTGCCTCCGTCGCGGATGGATTCGTCTTGGGCGCGCTCGTCGCGCTCGCGATTCTCGCGCTGGGACAATTTCTTGCCGGCGATGGATTCGGCATGCCGACCGATCTGCCCTGGGCAGTGCCGATGTGGGGCGTCGCGCGTCATCCGGTCCAAGTGTACGAATTGATCGGCATCGGCATCGGCTTTTACATTTTTGCGCGATGGCAACCCGCGCGCGGGGGCACGCGCGCGCTAATCGCCCTGGCATGGTACAGCGCGATGCGCGTGTTCGTGGATGGTTTTCGCGCGGACGCCGCGTTCTTGCCGGGCGGCTATCGCGCGTCCCAGGTTATCGCGTTGCTCGTGTTGCTCGGCGCGTTGTGGCTCGTATTACGCGAACAGAAATAGGGGCAACGCATTCGCAAAACTGCGATTCGGCGACAAGGCACCTCGCATTCGAGGCGCGATTATCTAAGCATCAAGATTCTGCGAATGCTTCGCCCCTACAAGTACGCGGGGCAATTTCAATTGCCACAGCTATTTTTCAATCTCGGTGAGGTAACGATGCGTGATTTAATCACAACGATAGACGCGTGGCGCACACGCGGCGATGCCGTCGCCATCGCGACCGTCGTCAAAACCGGCGGCTCGACGCCGCGTCCACTCGGCGCAAAAATGGTGATCAACTCGCGCGGCGAGTTTGCCGGCTCGGTGAGCGGCGGCTGCGTCGAAGGCGCGGTCATCGAAGCGGCGTTGCGCGTTATCAAAAGCGGCAAACCGCAACTGCTCAAGTACGGCATCGCGGACGAAACCGCGTGGGATGTGGGCTTGTCGTGCGGCGGGATGATCGAGGTGTTCGTCGAGCCGGTGAATCCTATCCAATAACAATCCGGAATTTTTCCCACGAAGGACACCAAGATCACGAAGAAAAATTTCGTGCCCTTTGTGTTCTTCGTGGGAAAACAATAACAAGGAACACACGTATGAGCGAACCTGGGTCGGAAACTAACACAGCGGAACTATTTGCGAGTCCGCATCGTCGCTACAATCCACTCACGCGCGAGTGGATTCTCGTCTCGCCGCATCGCACGCAACGTCCCTGGCTGGGTCACGTGGATGCGCCACCCGCCGACACGCGCCCGGCGTACGATCCCGACTGTTACCTCTGTCCCGGCAACACGCGCGCCGGCGGCAACCCGAATCCCGCGTACGACAGCACGTTCGTTTTCGATAACGATTTCGCCGCGCTCACGCCGGACGCGTCCGCGAACGAACTGGACCCACACGGCATTCTGCGCGCGACGAGCGAGCGCGGCATCTGCCGCGTGATTTGTTTTTCGCCGCGCCACGACCTCACGCTCGCACAAATGACGCAACCGGACATTCGCCGCGTTGTGGATGTGTGGATCGCGCAAACGCTCGACCTGGGCGCGCGCGAATTTATTCGGTACGTCCAGGTGTTCGAGAACAAGGGCGCGCAGATGGGTGCGAGCAATCCGCATCCGCATTGCCAGGTCTGGGCGACCGAGCACATCCCAACCGAACCGGCTAAAGAACTCGCGTCGCTCGCCGCGTATCGCGATGAGAAGCACGCGTGTTTGTTGTGCGATTACCTCGTGCACGAACTCGCGCAACGCGAACGCATCGTCGTCGAGAACGCGCATTTCGTCGCGCTCGTGCCGTTCTGGGCAGTGTGGCCCTTTGAAACGATGGTCCTCGCGCGGCGGCACCGCGGCGCGTTGCCCAATTTGAACGACGACGAACGCGACGCGCTCGCGGACATTCTGCGCCGGCTTACCGCCGCGTACGACCGCGTGTTCGACGTGTCGTTTCCGTACTCGATGGGCTGGCACGTCGCGCCGGTGAACGATGCGTCGAGCGCCGCGCATCTGCACGCGCATTTTTATCCACCGCTCTTGCGGAGCGCGACCGTCCGCAAATTTATGGTCGGCTATGAAATGCTCGGCGAGCCGCAGCGCGATATGATCGCCGAATCTGCCGCCGTCCATCTCCGGGTGTTGATGCAATGATGCCTCTTCAAAACGAATTCACGCGCGTTTTTCATTCCGCGTCTGAACGCCTCCTCCGCGCGCCAGGGCGCGTGAACTTGATCGGCGAGCACACCGATTACAACGACGGTTTCGTTTTGCCGATGGCGATTGACCGCGCCGCGCATATTGCGATTCGCCGTCGCTCCGATCGCGTCGTGCGAATGTGCGCGCTTGATTTCGACGGCGCACTGTCCGAGTTTTCGCTCGACGCGATCGCGCGCGATGACGAGCAACGGTGGAGCAATTATGTGCGCGGCGTCGCGTGGGCGTTGCAGGCGCGCGGCATCGCGCTGACTGGCGCGGACCTTGTGATTCACAGCGACGTGCCGATTGCTTCCGGCTTGTCATCGTCCGCGGCGCTCGAAGTGTGCGCCGCGCTCGCGTTTCAAACGATTGCCGGCTTCACGCTGAATCGCGTTGAAATCGCGCAACTGTGCCAACACGTCGAAAATGAATTCCTCGGCGTGCAGAGCGGGATTATGGATCAGTTCATCTCGGCGCTCGCGCGCGCCGACCACGCGCTCTTGATAGACTGCCGCGATTTGACGTATCAATTCGTGCCGCTCCCGCGCGGCGCGCGCATCGTCGTGTGCGATACGCTCAAGCGCCGCGGCTTGGTCGCGTCCGAGTACAACACGCGCCGCGCCGAGTGCGAACAAGCGGCGCGTTTATTCGGCGTGCCCGCGTTACGCGATGTGACTCCCGATGAAT
The DNA here is from genome assembly GCA_016219275.1 of Chloroflexota bacterium. Taxonomy (NCBI): domain Bacteria; kingdom Bacillati; phylum Chloroflexota; species Chloroflexota bacterium. The sequence continues at coordinate 47,607 of JACRBM010000103.1, read as the reverse complement.
TCGCGCGCCGCGAACACGAACTGCCGTCCCAGGTCGCGCGGCGCGCGCGGCACATCATTCGCGAGAACGCGCGTGTGCTCGCGGCGGTGGATGCCGCGCGGCAAAACGATCTAGAAACGTTTGGACGATTGATGGACGAATCGCATACCAGTCTACGCGACGATTTCGCGGTGAGTTGCGCGGAACTCGACACCCTCGTCGAGATTGCGCGGCGACAACCGGGATGCTGGGGCGCGCGCTTGACCGGCGCGGGGTTCGGCGGGTGCACGGTCAACCTCGTCGCGGAGAATGCACTAGAAGCATTCAGCGCGAATGTTGCGCGCGAGTACGCCGCGCGCGTCGGCGTCACACCGCCGATCTACGCGTGCCGCGCGGCGGAAGGCGCGGGACCGCTGATGAATCGCGATTTTCAAATTTGCTAACGTCTTGCGTGGGATATAGACACCTGAGGATAAGACCGAATGATCCATTTGCGGTTTGCGCCGGTTCGCCAACAAGTTTCGCTTGAGCGCGTGGACGATGTTGACGCCACCACGCGCGCCGGATTGCGCGCGCTTCCGCTGGACGCGCGCGTGCGACCTGGGATGCGCGTCGCCATCGCGCTGCCGAGCCGCGGGATTCCATGCATGCCTCAAATCGTGCGCGTGGTGATCGAAGAATTACGCGCGCTGAACGCGCAACCGTTCCTCGTGCCGGCAATGGGGAGTCACGGCGGCGGGACCGCCGAAGGTCAGCGCGAGGTACTCGAAGGTTATGGGCTAGGCGAAGATGCGACCGGTGTGCCAATCGTCAGTTCGCTCGAGACGGTGCACATCGGCGAGACACAAAATGGAATGCCGGTGTTTGCCGACAAACACGCCGCAACCGCCGACGGCATTATCGCGATCAATCGCATCAAAGAGCACACAGCTTTCAAGGCGCGCTGGGAGAGTGGCTTGCTAAAAATTTTGGCGGTCGGATTGGGCAAACCGCGCGGCGCGGCAGAGATTCACAACTGGGGAGTAGCGGACGCGATGCCCGCCGCGGCGCGCGTCGTCCTGGCGCGCTTGCCGGTGCTCGCGGGCATTGGCATCGTCGAAAATGGTCAGCACCAAGCCGCGCGCATTGAAGTGATCCCGGCGGAACGCATCGAGTCGGATGAGCCGGCATTGCTCGACCTAGCGCGCCGCTTGACACCCAGGATTCCATCCGAATTCGAACCGATTGATTTGCTCATCGTGCAAGAGATGGGCAAGGACATTAGCGGAACTGGGATGGACTTGAATGTGATCGGAATGTGGCGGCGCACCGGCGGACCGGTCTCTCCGCTAATCAACGTGATCGCCGTACTCGACTTGACGCCGAACAGTCACGGCAACGCGATTGGCGTCGGTCATAGCGATTTGATTTCGCAACGCTTGCGCGACAAGATGGATATCGCGGCAACCTACACCAATTGCCTGACCGCGCACAACCTGGCTGGGGCAAAAATTCCGATCACGTTACCGACCGATCGCGAGGTGATCGAAGCAGGTCTTGCCGGCATCGCGTCGGAACGCGCGCGCGCGGTGTTGATTCGCAACACGCTTGCGCTCGATCTGCTTTGGGTTTCCGAGTCGCTCTTGCCATCGGTGGCGATGGCGCCCACGCTCGAACAAATTGGCGCGGCGCGACCGTTGAGCTTTGACGCGCATGGCGCGTTGATCGCGCCTGAACCATGACGCGCATCCAAAATACCAGGACGCGGATGAACGCAGATCTATTTTATTCTTAGCTCAATGCCTTCGTCAAATCCGTTCGGTGAACGCGACAGAATCCAGGTTTCTCCAAGAAACCTGGATTCTGTCAAAGATATGGATCGCTGTATTAGGTTTCGCCGTCCAAGGTAAATGGCAGACCCAGGAATTCACCGTAACGCTTTGCCGCGACGACAAGAGCGCGACGTTCAGCGGCGGTCAATGGACGAAAAGGATTTGAGGCGATGATCACCGCGCCTTTTTCGAATGTGCGCTTCCAGGTCCCGACAACTCGACCATCAATCACGATGGTCGAGGGCAACATGCCATTCGGCGGAGTCAACCTTTTGTAGCACGGCTCGTCGAGCGATGCGCGGCGATCTTTATAGCCAAGCAAATACTCGTCAAACCCTGGCAACAGATACGCGGTCGGCGAATGGGTTTTTGATATTGGCTTGGAACGTAACCGCCAATAGGTTTTATCGTCCACTGTTTCCTGGATAAACTGCAATTTCACTTGCTCCAAGCCGGCTCGCGCATCCGCCACCCAAAGCCCCGACCACCACACAAAATCTTGCAAGGTCGCCGGACCACGGCTCGTCCAGTACCGCTTTGCCAGTTCCGCCAACGCGTCGTCACGCTCTATCGTTTTAGTTTTCGGCAGCACATCGTCGAGCGACATGAAAGTGGGATCGTTGCTCCGCATCACGCCCTGGCAAATTAATCCATCGAGCGACGCGCGCTGCAACATGAACACGCCGCGCTGTCCCTGGGTCGAGATGCCGTGTTGTTCGAGAATCGCAAACAGGGCAGAGCGCGTGAGTGGCTTGCCGCCCTGCACTGCCTTGGCGAGCACCGCGTTACTGCGCGCGAGCGTGCGCGCGTCGAGTTCGAGTTCTTTGTAGCGCCGCGCATTGCCGGCGATCAGCCGCGGCGCGACAAGCGCGAGCATCCAGCGCACGTCCGCCGCCGCGACGAAATGCAACGTGCCGCGCATGACCCAGGTTCGGATAATGGTTTTGTTGGCGATGGCTTGTTCGATGTCCGCCTCGGCACTCCCTGGCAAACGCAGACCGACCGACCATTTTGCACCGGCGTAATCCTGGGCTTGGAGCGCGCCGAGCCAGGCGACGATCTCGCTTGGCGTTTTGAACTTGGTGCGCGCGATCTGCTGGTTGTAAAGCCGCCGAACCGCGATACTGAGCATGGGCAGTCCTCCTCACATGTCTTCGCCAAATGCAATCGGTAAGCAGAGAAAGAATCCAGGTTTCTCCAAGAAACCTGGATTCTGGCGATTCTCCAACTGCCTACTCGACCACCCACACGCGCAATGCTTTCGGACCGTGCACACCAATCGTCACGGTCAACTCGATGTCGGCGGTGCGACTGGGTCCCGTGACGAAGACCCAGTATCCTTCGCCTTTCACTTCCGCGAACGCCGGCATCAGGTCGGCGCGCAGAATCGTCGGCGTGATGATGGCAAGGTGGACACGCGGCAACAGCGACACGCTCCGCGGTTTCTCCGGCGACGAGCGTAACAGCAACGTGCCCGTTTCCGGAAACGCGGCGTCCGCGCTGGTAATGCCGAGATCACATTCCGCAAGCGCGCGTTTGTCCGCGTGCGGCGAAATCAATTCGACGCCGAGATCGCGCAACGTCTCCGCAATTCCCATCTCCCGCATTTCCGGCGTTTCCCAAGCCGTTGCTTTTTTCACCGACTCGTCGCGTACGATTTCTGCGAGCGCCGCGCGAATTTCCGCGCGCGCAATGCGTCGCGTCACGCCGCCGAGTTTGCCGATTTCATCGAGAAGCATGGCGAGTTCTTCATTCGTCGTGCCGGGCACGCGCGGCGCGATGCGCGCGGTGGGCGGAATCGGCGCGACGGGTGAATTATTATCGCGTTGGAGCGCGAGGCGGACATCCGCTAGAATTTGTTCGCGTGCGTTCATCCATTCTCCTCCGATATTGTAGGGCAATTTTCTAAATTGCCCAATGGCAAATTGGAAATTTGCCATACATCCCAAACTCAATCTTTCTTTCGCCGCGCCAACAAGAACGCGCCGACCGCGGCAATGCCGGCAAAGAGCAAGCCGATTCCAAGTTTGCGTTTCTGAACGCGCTGGCGACCGGCGGGCGTGCGCTTGCGAAACCAATCGCGAAAATCCGCGCCGAATGCCGGCAAGGGGCGCGCCATCGTCCAACGATTCGCGGGCGGCGGCAAATTGGGCAACCAACCATCACGACGCAATGGCGCTTGAACGAATTTCATCATGCGCGCGCCGAACTCGTACAGCAATGAATGGCTCAACGCGAACGCACCCACGCGCGTGCCGACGCGAATCGCCGATGACGCGGTCGCCGCTTCGATCTGATCGCCTTCGACGACGCGATGGCGCAAGCGCAGTAAGATTTGCGGAATCGGAATTTTCACCGGGCAATAATCCGCGCACGCACCGCAGAGCGATGACGCGAACGGCAAATCGCCGGCGCGCGCGACGCCGAGCAGTTGCGGTGCGAGGATCGCGCCAATCGGTCCCGAATAGACCGCGCCGTAGGCGTGTCCGCCGACGTGATTGTACACTGGACAGACATTCAAGCAGACGCCGCAACGAATGCACAACAAGGTTTCGCGCGTTACATGATCGCGCAGTACGCGCGTGCGCCCGTTGTCGAGCAAGACCAGGTGAAACTCTTGCGGTCCTCCTTCGTCGGTTGCGCGGCGCGGTCCGGTGATGAACGACGTGTAGGTGGACATTTTTTGCCCGGTCGCGCTGCGCGGCAAAAGTTTCAGCAGAACATTCACGCTTTCAAAATCGGGCACGACTTTGTCAATGCCGACGACCGCGACGTGCAGCGGCGGCAACGTCGTACACATGCGCCCGTTGCCTTCATTCGTCACGATGACGAGCGTGCCGGATTCGGCGACCATAAAGTTCGCGCCGGAAATTCCCATATCCGCCGCGAGAAATTCCTCGCGCAGTTTCGTTCGCGCAATCGCGCACAGTTCGAGCGGATCGGGCGGCGCATTCACGCCGAGTTTTTCGGTGAACAAATCGGCGATGCCTTCTTTGGTGAGATGCACAGCCGGCACGATAATGTGCGAGGGTCCGACGCCGGCGAGTTGAATGATGAATTCGCCGAGATCGGTTTCGAGCGTTTGAACGCCCGCGTCAATCAACGCGTGATTCAAACCGATCTCTTCGGTCGCCATGCTTTTCGCTTTGACCGCGCGTTTCACCTTATGCTCGTGCGCGATGTCGAGCACGATGCGCCGCGCTTCGTCCGCGTCGCGCGCCCAATGCACGATGCCCCCCGCGCGCGCGACATTTTCTTCGAGCCGCGTCAAATAATAGTCCAGGTGATCGAGCGTGTGCAAGCGAATATCGTGCCCGGCTTGGCGCAATTGCTGCCAGCGTTCATCGCCGACGATGCCGACGACGTTCGCGCGCGTGCCGAGAAATTTGCTCGTCGCTTTGCGAACCGACTGGGGTACGTGCGCTGGTACGTGTTGGACGTTCGCGCGAAAATCTATATGGTCAAGTTCACTCATCAGTGTTACCTCACTGGAGAAAGTGATGAAGGATAAAGAAGGGAACTGAGGGAAATGAGGGAAATCGGGTTCTTCATCCTTCATCCTTTACTGCGCCGCCAACACCGAGATCAGGTGCAGGGCGCGAATCGGCGAACCGATTTTTTTCAAGCCGCCGGCAATGTTCATCATGCACCCAGGATCACCCATCACAACAAACTCCGCGCCGCTCTCCTGAATGTTCTTGATCTTGGCTTGCATCATGCTCGACGACACTTCGGGATACACGACGCTGAACACGCCGCCGAAACCGCAACACGTTTCTTCTTCGTTGAGCGGAACAAGTTCCACGCCCTTGACCGCGCGCAAGAGTTGTTTCGACTCCTCGCGCAAACCCAGTCCGCGCAACGCGTGACACGAAGCGTGGTACGTGACCTTGTGCGGAAACGTCGCGCCGACATCGCGCACGTTCGCCACGCGCACGAGAAATTCGCTGAACTCGTACGTGCGCGCGGCGACCTCTTGCGCGAGACGGTGTTCCCGCGTCTCGGCGGGAAACAATTCCGGCAAGTGATGCCGCACAAAATCCACGCACGAGCCGGAGGGCGCGACAATGTAACCGTCGGTCGGACCAAACACGCGCAAAAAATTCCGCGCCGGCGCGACGGCTTGGCTCTGCGCGCCGCTGTTGTAAAACGGCTGACCGCAACACGTTTGACCTTCGGGCATCGCTACGTCCATGCCCAACCGCTCCAGGACGCTCACCATATCTTTGAGCACCGGCGAGAAAAAATTTTCGCCGAGACAGGTGAGGAATAATTGTACGCGCATCATGCTCTCCTGTAGAGTAGATGTTGGAGGTTGGACAGGTTCTAACCTCCAACCTAATTTCCAACTTCTAACTTCCAACCATCACTTGAAAAGCTGAAACACAAATCCTTTAGTCGGATCGGGCACAAAGCCGCCCATCAACCACAACCAAACGAAGATGCCATAGAACACCGAAAGCGCGATCAGACCCACACGTCGCCACACCGGCGGGCGCAACTCGACTGGCAACACCGTCGTATTGAGATACAAAACATGCGCGCCTGAGATCACAAAGACGACGCCCGAAATGTTCGCGCCGAGTTCAAGCAAAATGATCGGCTGCGTCCAGCGCAGCGCGATCAAGCCCCACGCAACGACGACGGCGAGGACCGCATAGTACACCACGCGGACATCACCGCCGCGCCACGCACGCACCCGGCGACTGCCCGTCCACAAAATGTCCGTGACCGCGCGCACCATGCCGTCGAGAATGTCGAGTTGCGTCTTGAACAAAATCCACGCGCCGAGCAGCGCGACGAGATACGTCATCATCACACCGCCGCGCGCCGCCACGGCATTCGCCAGTTCCGCCGCGATGCCCAGCCCGCGAATATCCTTGCCCGGCGGAATGAACGCGATGTAGAGACACGCGGTCAACAACATGCACAACAGCGCGCCGATGCCGAACACGCCCCACTGATCAATCAGCGCGATGCGCCACCACGCGCGCCAATTTTTGAGATTCGCCGGCGTGATCGGAAACACGCTCCCCGGATGCGCGAGGTGAACACGCTGACTGCCCACCGCCGCCGGAATGTAACCGACGACCGCGCCCATGCCAAAGCCCTTGTCGCGCGCCCAGCCCGACAACATCAAATTGACGACGCCGCCCGCGCCCGAGTACGCCGCGAACGCGCCAATCAACGACCAATCCGCGCCGATGGGCAAAAAGTTGAACGCGCGCGCGTCGAGATCATACCCGATCAAGCCGGCAAGTCCGGCGAACCAACCGGCGGGCGCGACAAAGATGATGCACAAGCCAATTAGTCCGGCAAAAATAAAAACGACGAGAATCCAATTGAGAATTTCGAGCGTGCGTTCGATGCGACCGCCGAACAACAAAATGCACACACACGTCAGAAACGTCGCGACGCCGATCTGGTACACCGCGTCCGCGTCGCCCGCGCCGGCGAGTCGTCCGATAAAGAGATAGAAAATCGCGCCCGCCGCCGTGCCAGCCCAGCCGGGCCAACCGACCTGGAAGAAACACAACAGCGAATAAAAGATCGCCCAGAAAGAAGACGCGGGCTTGGTGCGCATAAACCCGGCAAAGATCGGTTCGCCGGTGTACATCGTGTAACGAATGAGTTCCGTGTTCAACACGGTTTGCAGGACGACCGCCACGGTCGTGACCCACAACAGCGTCGGTCCGTGTTGCACGAACGCCGCGGGTCCGAGCAGCCATTCGCCGCTGCCGATGGACAAGCCAAGCAGAATCGCGCCTGGACCGATCACGCCGAGAAGCCGAAAACCGTTTGCCAACGGCGGCTCGATCAGCGGCGCAATCGTCCATGCTTCAAGTTGGGATTTGGATACGTTCGCGGTTGCGCGCGTGGGTTCCATCACCTTTCTGCCTCGCCCGCCAGAGTGTTTAGAATTTAACACTTTGCCGCGCGCTTGGCAAGTCGCGATTGGACGCGAATGGACTGCACCCTCGCGCACGCGGGGATGCAGTCCACGCCGATGGCGACACCAGACCTTCCAGGTTTCGCGTACGCGCCTGGAAGGTCTTGACAACCTGGGCGTCTGACTAGAACTTGACCAGCGGTTGTCCGGTGAGCTGCAACGCCACAAAGTTGGCGAAGAAGAAACCGAAGAACAGGACGTTCGCGATGAGCATGACGTACGACCACCAACCCGCGCGCGCTGGCTTGGGCAGTTTGCTGTTCAAGTAGATCAGCACGAGCGGATAGATGATGGATGCCAGGTTCGCCATGTTCGCCGAGTACTGCAACAACTGGGTCGGCAATGCTTGGTGGATGACCCAACTGATAAAGACGATGAGCGCGACGGCGACCAGATAGTAGAACTTGCGCGGGTCGCCGCCGATCCATGCGCGCAGGCGCGGACTGACGGCAATCGCGGTGTCGGTCGTGTTGCGGACCAACATTTCCAGGAGCGTCGTTTGCGTCTTCCACAGAATCAACGCGCCGAGCACCAAGACGAACGGGAAGAGCCACGCGGCGCGCTTGCCCAACTCCATCGCGGCATACACCGGCATATTCGCCGAGGTGGGTTCCGCCGCGCCGGGCGTGATCGCCATCGCGACCACCATGACGCTGGGAATGAACATCCCGATCATCGCGCCGGTGAAGAAGACGACCCACTGGTCAATCACGAGAAAACGGAACCAGCGTTTCCAGGTCTTGGCGTTTTTCTCGGTTTCGCGGAAGGTGATGCCCGAGGGCAACACCTCTTGCTTTTGACCGCCGAACAAACCGGAGAAAAAGCCGACCTTGTGTCCCATGCCGTAACCGTGATCGCGATAATAGTTGATCAGCATAAAGTTCATGCCGGAAGCAAAGCCGGTATAGCCGATGATCGAACCCAGGGTCGTCGCATCAATCCCTTTGGGGAGCGCCGCGGGGGTCACGATGCTCGCAAGCATCGTCATCCACAGACTCGCCGGCGTGAACGCGATGGCGAGGAGGATTAGCACGACGAGGATGACGAACACCGCAACTGTTTCCAAAAGTTCGAGCGTGCGCGAAATTTTCTTGCCGAACAGGTACACGCCGAGCGAGAGGAACAATAACGCGATGGCGATGATCCGCACCGTTTGCAATTCCGCGGGGTTGCTCGCGGCGAACGTGCGCCCGGCAAAAATCGCAAAGATGCTTTGACCCGCCGCCGCCGCCCAACCGCCCCACACCCACGCCAGGTAGATCAGGAACAAGGTCAGCGGCACCCACAGCTTCGTCCCGGGCGGCGTGCGCGTAAAGCCGACGACCGGCACTTCGCCGGTTGCCATCGTGTAGCGCGCGTTTTCGACGTTGTAGAATGTTTGGAGAATCGCCGAGATCGTAACGAGAAAGCCGAGACCGATAAAACCAAACTTGCCAAACCCCAACGGACCCAGCAACCACTCGCCGCTGCCGATCGAGACGCCGAGCGCGATCATACTGGGACCCAGCACCAAGGTGACAAGTTCTTTGATGCCGATCTTGGAAACTTTGAATACTTCTTCCGGCGTCGGCAAGTCATCCACTTTTAACGCCGGTCGGCTGACGCCAATCTGAATACTATCCACCGGAACAGTCGGCGCGACCGCGCCGGCTCTTAACGATTCCGTTGCCATAATCCAACTCTCCTTTGTGCAGTTTCCGATTTGATTTACGGAATGCGACGGTCGAAACTTGTCCGGTTCTCCGCGAAGCAAATCTGACCGGTCTCGACCGTAAACAATCAGGAATTCGCTCTAGTGACGCGCAGAACCGAATCGAAATGCGACTAGCGCATGAATGTGGATTGCTCGATAGTCCCTCCTTTCGTGATACGCAATTTGCAAAGGAGAGCATTCAGCCGGGGGAAACAACGGAGAGTCAAAAGACGAATGCGGCTACGATGCCGGCTTACATTGCTTCCTTGCAAATGTACTCGCGCGCATCGTAACACAAAAAAAATCTCAAGCCCATCACTCTTGGCTTGAGATTAGAAGGATATTTGGAACTAGATTCCGCGAGAAAAGAACTAGTTCTTGGGAGCATTGCTCTGTCGCGCCATTCGCGCGGCGTCGTGCCGGCTGGCGACTTGGAGTTTTTGGAGCACCGCGCGCACATGCGCCTTGACGGTATACAAACTGAGCGTCAACGCCTGCGCGATTTCGCGATCGCTCGCGCCGCGCGCGATCAATGCCAACACCTCGCGCTCGCGCGGGGTGAGCAGTTCGGTCGCCTTCTCTTCCTCGGGCGAAAGCGGGAGGGATGATGACGCGAGGCGACGGAATTCTTCGATCATGCGCGCAGCGAGCGAGGGACTGATGGCTGGCTCGCCGCTCTGCGCCGTGCGAAGCATTTCGATCAACTGTTGCGCGCGAATGGTCTTGAGCAAGTATCCTTGCGCGCCGCTCTTGATCGCCTCGAATAGATTCTCGTCCTCGTCGCGCACGGTCAACATGATGATGTTCGTCGCGGGCAATTCTTGCTTGATGAGACGCGTCGCTTGAATCCCGTTCGTGCCCGGCATCGTGACATCCATCAGAATCACGTCCGGTTTGAGATTGCGCGCCAGCACGAGCGCCTCGAGTCCGTCGCTCGCCTCGCCGACGACTTCCATATCCGGTTGTTGTTTGAGCAGTCCGACGATGCCTTCGCGAAAGAGCGCGTGATCGTCAACGACCATCACTCGCATGAGAGTTCTCCTCTTGCAACTGCCACTCGACGCAAACGCGCGCGCCGCGCGTCGGCGCGGATTCGACGCGCAGATTTCCACCGAGACTCGCCGCGCGCGCTTTCATCACACTCAAACCGAAATGCTTGCGCCCGTCCGTTGGCGCAATACCCGGATCGAATCCCGCGCCATCATCCGCGATCCACAACTCGCCGCGACCATCGCGCGTTTGGAACGTAATCGTCGCGTGACGCGCGCGCCCGTGCCGCTCCGCGTTCGACAGGGCTTCGCGCGCGATGCGGACGAGGTGAACGGTTTTGTCGGCGGCAAGCCAAAACGGTTCCGCGCCGGTTTGAAGGGTGACGCTCATTGCGGATTCGCGCATGAACTCGTCCGCCATTTCACTCAACGCGGTTTGCAAAGCCAGCGGCGGCGCGGGAAGATCATGCAAATTCGCGATGGACTGTCGCAAATCCTGCGCGGCGCGGTCGAGCACGGTGCGTTGGGCGGCGAGTTGCTCGGCGATCTCCGGCATACCGCGCGAACTCGATTGCGCTTCGAGCACATCCATCTTCAAGTAGAGATAGCCCAGGGTTTGCAGCAACCCATCGTGCAGTTCGACGCCGATCCTCTCGCGTTCTTGCAATGACGCGACGCGCTGGGTTTGCTCGCGCACTTGATACATCAAACGCAAACTGTCCACCGCGATGCCGATCTGTTGACCGATGGACGTGAGCAACGCGATTTCCTCCGGTGTAAATGTCCGTGTTGTCCGGGTCAGCATATCCAGGACACCCAGCACGCGCTCGCGCACCTTGATCGGCACCGCCACGACACTGCGGACCCCGTCGTGAATCGCCACCGAGTGAACCATGTGCGGCACCAGGTTAATGTCCTCCAGCGCGATGATTTGCCCGGTCATTGCCGCGCGACCGGTCACGCTATCCTCGCCGCGCAGGATGTGCACTTCGCGTTGCATGCGCTCGGACATGCCGCGCGACACGGTGAGATGCAAATCGCCGGTCGCTTCATCCATCAACCACAAGCCGCCCATCTCCACGCCGATAACCTGGAGCGATTGCTCTAGCGCGGTGCGCGCAGCGGTTTCGAGTTCGAGCGACCGGCTGGCGGCGGCGATGACCTGGGACAACGCGGCGAGTTGCTGGGTGCGTTGGGTCACATGCGCTTCGAGCTCGCGCGTAAACCGGTTCGTCTGTTCGCGCGAGTGATGGAGATTGACGCGCATCGTCTCGAAACTGCGCGCCAGTTCGCGGAACTCGCCTTGTCCATCCAGCGCTACCGCCGTATCGAAATCGCCCTGGGCAATGCGCCGCGCAATGCGGTCCAGCGATTCGACCGGCGCGACAATCGTCTGTTGCGTGAACCACAAGCCGATCATCAGAAACGCCAGCGTGCTGAGAAAGAGTGCGGCGAACATGCCGCGCACCATGCCTTCGCTGTTTTCGCGGCGCAATTGAATCGCGCGTGTCACATCGTCGAACGCGCGCGTGATTTCAGCATCGCCACGCGGCGGACTGGCAACCTGGGCGGCGTTCGCCAACCGTTCGAGCGACTCGGCAACCGTCAGGTCGTCCACGCGGCTATTCAATAGCGCGCGTGCGGAATTCGCCAAATCGGCGGGCGCGGGATAGACCAGCCACTCCGCGCGCAGCCGGGTGAGCGCGGTGAGCAGCGCATCATCCCGGGCGACCGAATCGCTGATTTGGTATGTGACGAAGACGGTCGCGCCGATCAGCAAAAACAAGCCGGCAGAAAAAATGAGACTGGCGCGCAGTCGAATGCCGGTGCTCGCGAAGATTCCTTTGCCTAAAAGCACGTTCGACTCCTGACCTACCTAACCGCGCGCCTACTGTATCACAGCGCGCGGTGGAATGCAACCGGCGATTGACGCGTTCGACCTTCGCTCCGTTGCGCCGCAACGCAAACCGGCAAGGTCGCAGATGACCTTGCCGGTTCACACGGACTTGGATGCACAGACCTTCCAGGTCTTGAAGACCTGGAAGGTCTTGAACGATTATAGTTTTGCAAGCGCACTGCCAAGTCGCTGGATCGCCGATTGAATGTTTTGCATCGAATTGGCGTAGCACAAGCGCAGGTATCCTTCGCCCTGCGCGCCGAATGCCACACCGGACAACAACGCGACCCCGGCTTCCTCGAGCAAATAATTCGCCAGCCAGTGGGATGAACGCCCAAAGGAAGATACATTGGGGAAAACGTAGAACGCGCCTTGCGGTTTGCGACAGCGAATACCTGGGATCGCATTCAACCCCGCGACAAGCGTATCGCGCCGGCGTTGATACTCGGTGACGACAATGTCCACCTGATCCTGCGGACCATTGATCGCTTCTAATCCTGCAATCTGGGTGAAACTCGCCGTGCAGCCAACCGAGTGAGTCAGCAACAACTCGACGCGTTCCGCGAGCGGCACAGGCATGATGCCAAAACCCAAGCGCCAGCCGGTCATCGCGTACGTTTTGGAAAACCCGTCGCAAATGATCGTGCGCTCGATCATGCCGGGCAGCGTCGCCATGCTGGGCGCGCACAATCCGTCATAGGTCGTGCGCGCGTAAATTTCATCGGAAAGCACCCAGATATTCCGGCGCTGCGCCACCGCGGCGATGTGTTCCAGCGCATCGAGCGGCATCACACCGCCAGTAGGATTGCTGGGTGAGTTGAGGATGATCATTCGAGTGCGGTCGTTCACTAGCCGGTCAAAGGCAGCCAAGTCGAAAGAAAAATCTTGTTCCTCATTCAACGGCACCGCGATGGGAATTCCGCCTGCCGCACGAATCATGGCTTCGTAGGTGGGAAAACCAGGATCGGGATAAATCACCTCGTCGCCGGGACGCACGAGCGCGAGCGTTGGAAAAAAGAGCGCCGGCTTTGCGCCGGGTCCGATCACTACCTGGGATGCGCGCACTGCGATGCCGCGGCGTTTGCCCGCATCGCGCGCGATCGCTTCGCGCAACGATTTCATCCCGGCGGTTGGAGTATAGCGCGTGTATCCATCGTTGATCGCGCGAATGCCGGCTTGCGCGATGTTATCGAACGTGGGAACGTCGGGCTGTCCAATTTCCAAGTGAATGATCTCGCGTCCAGCGGCTTCTAACGCCTGGGCGCGCGCCAACATGTGATACGCGCCTTCAGGAGCGAGATGGGTGACGCGTTCCGCAAATTCCATTCGACATCCTTTCGCGGGATTGATTTCCCCGTTACGTATCGGAGGCGACGCGCCGCCGGTTGATCCATCGGCTGACCAGCCGGCGTAACAAACTCGTGAGTCCTTCGCGATACGTTCGCATGATGACGATGACGCACAACGAGTAAAAAACCATATTCCACTCGGCAAAGTCGCGCATCAGTTCGGAGAGAATGACGATCACCGGCGCGCCGATCAACGGACCGATGAAGGTACCCAAGCCGCCGAACACGACCATAATAACGATCTTGCCGATTTCGTTGAACGAGAGCATGACGGGCGAAAGAATCACGATGTAATGCGCGTAAAAGAAACCGGCGATTCCCGCGATGGTACTGGCGAACGTCATCACAAAAAGTTTCCACTTGACCGTGTCCACACCCATCGCCGCCGCGGCAAGTTCGTCGTCCTTGATCGCGCGCAGGAACGAACCAATCGGTGACTTGAGTACGACGTACATCGCGAAAAGTAAAACGACAGTCAGCCCGAGGAAAAGGTAATAATAGTTGATCGGGTTGAGCGTTTCAAATAGCGGCGGCACCGGCAATCCCTGATCCCCGCGTGTGTACGTGTACAGCGCGGAAATGATCAGCCGGAACGATTCGGAAAACGCCCACGTGGCGACGGCGAGATAGATGCCGCGCATTTTCAAGACCAGTCGCCCCAGAAAATAACCGGTGAGCAGTGTGGTCAGCACCGCCGCAACAAATCCAACTGCCAGAGGAACTTTGAAATAATAGATCAACAATCCCGAAGCATACCCGCCCAGCGCGGCAAAGGTTTGGTGAGAGAGGGAAAACTGTCCGGTGTATCCCGCCAATAAATTCCAACTCGCCGCCATGATGATGTAATATAAACTGACGATAACGATGTGCTTGGCGTAATCGCCCAACCATCCCGGCGCGATTGCCAATACGAAAACAATCAAGGTGGGGAGCAGCCAAGCGGCTCTGTTGGATCGCGCCCATTGCTTCATCATGTATGTCCTCACACGCCGAGCAAACAAGCTTGGATGATCTGGCGAATGCGCGCCGCGTCGAATTCCGACCGCGCCCCGTGCACGCGCACACGTCCCATATCCACGACGTACACATAGTCCGAGAGTTGAATCGCTTCTTCCATATTGTGGTCCACCAACAGCATCGCGGCTTTCAGCGCGCGTTGCGTGCGGATCAAGAACTCGTACGCCTCCTGCGCCACCTTGGGCGATAACCCTGCCGTCGGCTCGTCCACCAGCATCAATTTGGGACTCGTCATCACCTCTTTGGCAATCGAGAGCATCCGCAACTGTCCGCCGCTCAGGGTATTTGCCTTGATCTTGCTAAATTGTTGGAGCGCCGGAAAAATTTCGTGCGGGTATTCCAATTGTTGCTTGAGCCGCGCCTTGTCATTGCGAAAAATCCACGCGCCCATCCGGAGATTCTGCTCGACGGTCAAATGCGGAAAGATGTTGAATTCTTGGGGAATGTAGCTGATGCCCAGATGTTTAATCTCGTGCGGTTGCAAGTTCGCTATCGCGCGTTCGCCAAATCGTATCGTCCCGCTCCGCGGTCGGAGAAACCCGTAGATGGTCTTGAGCAAGGTTGACTTGCCCGCGCCGTTGGGTCCGATGATGATGGCGACCGACCGGGGCGATTGAAATCGCCTTTGGTGGGCGTTCCGCCGGGCGTCCATCCCTCATTGCATTCGGGACAATTGCCTACGTGGACGCGAAATTCGCCCGCGTAGGCGGGCGACCAGCCAACGGCTCACGCGGGGCAATTTCAATTGCCATTTTACCGGCGGGCATGCTACAGTCTCGAAAATTCGCGTGATTCGCGGATAAAAATATTCGCGCTTGTCCGTACTCAACGTTCCAAGTCGGCTCACTCGTACGGAGTTGCGTCCCAGTTATCGCTGAAAATCTTCAAGCCCTTGGCGGTGTACGGGTGATCGAAGGCATCTTTGTACACATCGAACCCAGCCGTTACGATGTCCGCGCCGGCAACTGCCGCTTCGACGATCTGCCGCGCATTGCGGACCGCCGCGACGATGATCTCGGTCTTGTAATCGTAATTGCGATAGATGCGCACGATCTCGCCGATAAAGTGCGACACTTCTTCGCCGTTCGATTCTTTCCACCCGATGAATGGCGAAACATACGCTGCGCCCATGCGTGCGGCTTGCAATGCTTGCGCCGCGGAAAAGGCGAGCGTGAGGTTCACGCGAATACCGCGCTGACTCAACAGCTGGCACGCCTTGAACCCAGCTTCGGTCGCCGGAATTTTTATCGCAAAATTTTTCGACATTGCCGCGAGTTTCGCGCCTTCCTCGACCATCGCTTCGGCGGTGGTGTGATGCGGATTCACTTCGACCGAGATGTGTTTGTCCGTACCCTCGAACTCTTTGGCGAGTTCCCGAATGACGGCGAGAAACGGCTTGCCGCTGTTGCGAACGTGACGCGGATTGCTCGTCACGCCATCAATGTTCCACATTTGATTGGCATAACGCACCTCGTCAATCTTGGCGCTGTCAAGATAGAATTTCATTTTTTATCCTCCTTCGTTTTGATCTCACTCACACACTGGGTTTCACCAACGGCTTGAGCGTTTTGCCGGCGATGAAATCCACGAACGCTTGCTCCAGCCCTTCGAGCGAAACGACATCGGCGATCATTTGCCGATACTGCGGACGACACGCGCGCAGTAATTCCATATTGTCCTGCGCTTGATTGATCGGAAAGTAAAACGTGCGTAGATAATTGCAATCCTTGCGCCGCAGTTTGGGCGTCTCTTGCACCGTCGTCGGCAAATCGCTTTCGCCGAGGAACAAGACCGCGCCGCCCGCTTCGACCAGGTTGATGCACGTCAATCGTCCGGGCTGACTGCCGCTCGCTTCGACGACGATGCTGAACCGGCTATCATTTTCCGGCAAGGCGGGATCCAGGCGCTTGCCGCCAAATGCGATTGCTGTTTGCAAACGCGATTCTGCCGGATCGAACACGTACACATTCTGCCAGCCCATGCCGAGCAGAACGAGCAAACTGCCAAGTCCGAGCGGACCGCATCCGATCACCGCCGCGTCATCCGAACGCGCGCGCGAGCTCGCCGCTTCTACGCACTTGCGAATACCATACGCCGCCGTGCCAATCGTATCGAGCAACAATACGCCTTCGCCGTCGTTAATGTCGTCGGGCAGGGGAATGATGGACGCGGCGGGCGCGAGCAAGTCTTCGGCGTACCCGCCAGCCGTTTGCCAACCGACCAAGCCATCGCCATTCAGACAGCGATTCGTTTCGCCGACGCGACAGAACTTGCAGTTGCCGCAGTACTTGTGAATATAGATCGCGGCGCGTGTACCGATCGGCACATTGGCGTCAGCGCCGTTTTCGATGACGACGCCGGTAAGTTCGTGACCCGGCGTTACCTTCGCGCCGTTGTGAAACAGTCGCTTGTCCGAGCCGCAGATGCCGCAATAACTTGTTTTGAGCAGGACCTCGCCGACACCGGGTTTCGGCATCGGCGTGTCCTCGATGATAATTTTATCTTGCCCCAAAAATTTTGCACTCTTCATTGAAATCTCCTGTGCTAGCGAATGGCAGATGGCAGATGGCAAATGGCAAATGGCAAATGGAATTTTCTATCCGCTATTCGTTATTCGCCATTTGCCATTCGCCACTAGCCCTTGACCGCGCCGGCGGTGAGACCGCGCACGAGCCAGCGTTGCAAGAACATCGTCAAGATCATCGGCGGAACACTGATCACGGTTGCCGCCGCCATCAAGCCGCCCCAGTTGACCGCCGAAGTGCCGATGAATTGAAACGCGGCAACTGTAAGCGGCATCGTTTTGAAACCGGCAAGCACGAGCGCGAACAGAAAATAGTTCCACGAAAAAATGAATGAGAGAATCGCAGAGACGGCGATGCCCGGCACCGCAAGCGGAATCGCGATCAAGCGCAAAACCTGAAAGCGCGAACAGCCGTCCATCATCGCGGACTCTTCCATCTCCGGCGGTAATTCCTCAAAGAACGAAATCATCAGCCAGACGATCACCGGCATCGTGATGACCGTGTGCGTCAAGATCAACGTGATGTAATTGTCCGTCATCTGCACGGCGAGCGCGACCATGTACCAGGGAATCAGAAACAAAATCCCAGGCGACATTCGCGCGAGCAAAATCAGAAACGCCCAGTTTTGTTTTTTGAACCGCGCCGCCGCGTACGCCGCTGGCACACCCAGGAACATTCCCAGCAGGGTCGAGCCGGTGACGATGATCACACTGTTGACCGCGATGCGTCCAAAGTTGTTCGTCTGCACGAGGTTCACATAGTTTTCGCCGGTGACCGGCGCAATCAACTTGGGCGGGTACGCGGTGATGTCCACGTTGTAGCGAAACGACGATAGCACCATCCAAAGAATCGGAAACAAAATCAGAAACAACATCAAAATGATTTGCAGATAGACAAACATTTTGCCGAGCGCACCGCGCCAATTCAGTCGTTTCATACGCCTGACCTCCGGCGCAACGCGCCCAAACTCGCGCTGGCGATAACAGTCAAACCCAGCAAGACGAGCATAATCGCGCTGGCATAGCCGAACTGGGAAAACAGAAATCCTTGCGTGAACGCGTACACGTTGAGCGTCATGGACGAGTTGATCGGTCCACCCTGGGTCATAATGTACACGCTATCGAAAATCCGCATCAAGTCTACGGTGCGGAGCATCGCGGCGACGACAATCGCCGGACGCAACATGGGCAGCGTGAGATAACGCAGAATCTGAAAACCGGACGCGCCGTCAATCACGGCGGCTTCGTACGGTTCGGTCGGCAGCGTTTGCATCGCGCCCATCACGATCAACGCGATAAACGGCGTCCACTGCCACACCTCGACGAGCAGGATGCTTTGCAAAACCGTGTTCGGCGCGGCGAGCCACGCCAGCGGTCGCTGTCCAAACGCGCGCAATGCAAAATTGAACAACCCTTGCGCGGGATCGAACATTTGCACGAACACCAACCCGATTGCGACGGAGGGAATGACGGCGGGAAAAACGGCGAGCACGCGCGCAATCGCGACGCCGCGTAGTTGTTGTCCGAGCAGGATACCAATGTACGTGCCGAGAACCAGTTCGAGAATCAGACCGACAGCATAGAGAAAAAGATTGACGCGCAGGGCAGTCCAAAAAACCGGGTCGTCAAGCGCTTTGATGAAATTGTCCAAGCCGATAAACACGGGCGGCGTTGGCGAGCCGAGTGTCAGTTTGTGCAATGAAAGATAACCGGCATACACAAATGGAAAGCCGATCATCAACAACGTGAAGATCGTCGCCGGCGCGAGCATCAACAGCGGCGCAAGCCGGTCGGTCGTCGAGAGCCAACTCTCGCGTGGTTTTGCTCCTGACATACGCTTCTCCTCAACGAGAAGTGAAATGGATTTTTCAATCTGGATGTTGGAAGCCGGCATAACATCCACACTGCGAATATGCTCCGGCTTCCAACATCCAACTTCTAACTTCCAATTCTACCGTTCGACTTTATCCAGTTCCGCGTCCGCGGCTTTCATCGCGTCGGCGGCGGATTTGGTTCCCAGGATCACGGCGTCCAGCGCGTCGCCCATGATCTTGCGCGCGGCGGGTTGTTCGATGGCGGGTGGTCCAACTTCGCCGGACCCTTTTTCCGCGACGTACTTGACCGCCGCCGCCCACTCGGCGCGGAGCGCATCACCCGCGAGTTGGGCTTTCCAGTCAGCCGAGTCCCACGACGAGGAGCGCGGGCTGGCGATGCCTTTGAGTTGCAACTTGGTTTGCATTTCCTGGCTCGTCGCCCACATGGTGAACAACCACGCGGCTTCTTTCTTCTTCGAATTCGCGTTGATGCTCACGCCCCATTGCAGAACGGTCGGCACGTCGCCGCCCGGTCCGGGCGGGTAGGGCATCACACCCACTTTGCCGATAACCTTGGAACTCTTGGGATCAATGATCGTCGAGAGTTCGTTCGACGATTCGATTTCCATACACGCGTTGCCGCCGCCAAACAGCGCGGACGATTGCGCGAACGAGTATGTCACGACGCCGGGCGGTCCGTACTCGCGCGCCAACTTGGTATAGTACTCGACGGCTTTGAGACCGTTGGGGCTGGACAGTTGCGACTTGCCATTGGCATCGCGATAGTTCACGCCGAATGCGCGCATGAATGGACCGAAGGTGTACGCGATCGCGTTCGGGTCGCCGCGCAGAGTGACACCGGTTATCCCAGGATTCGCTTTCATGCACGCGGCGGCGGCGGTCTCGATATCTTCGATTTTCTTCATCGCCGGAATTTTTGCCGCGTCGAATAAATCTTTGCGGTAAAAGACGACGGGACCTTCGATGATGATCGGAATGCCGGTCAGTTTGTTCTCGAACTTTTCACCGCCGAACGGACCGCCCGCGAAATCTTTGACGTTGTAATCAGGCGGGGTCAGTTTTGGATCGGCGAGATATTTGTCGAGCAGTTCGTAATAATTGGCGCGATAGTATTTCAGACCTTCGCGCGATTTGAGGGACATCCAGAAATCAAACTCGGAACTCTTGGCTTGCAACGCGATGAGCACCTTGTCGCGCAATTGCGCTTCGGCAAAGGTCTGCACTTCGAGTTTGATGCCGGTTTGCTTTTCAAAATCCGGGAAGAAAGGTTGAATGGCGTTGGTCCACGGATGCTGGGGCAGATACAACACCAGCGTATCGCCGGCGCGTTGTTTCCAATCGAACGTGGCGGCGGCGGCTTTGGTGGGTTCTGGCGCTTTGGTGGGTTGCGCGGGCGCGGCGGTTGCCGCGGGAGCGGTCGTCGCCGCTGGCGCTTTGGTCGGCTCCGGCGCTTTGGTGGGTTGCGCGGGCGCGGCGGTCGGCGCGGGGGCTTTGGTCGGCTCGGGCGCGCTGCACGCGACGAGCATCATCGCGGCAATCAACATGACAAACAGAACGAGTCGTCTCATTTGCTTCTCCTTTGAAACTGGGCTGGGGTCGGGAAAATCGAAAAGGCGCGGATCACTGCTTGCTCGCTCACCTCCTTTGCGTTCAAATGTCGCGCCGCGCAAGTCGAATGGTGTATTCGTAGCGGTCGGCGCGGTAGTAAGTCGTCGCATGTTCGACGGGGCGCATCTCGGCAGCGTAGGTCAAGCGGCGGCGAATCAGCAGTGGAGTGTGTCGCGTCACTTGCAATTCACGCGCGAGCGCGGCGTCGGCGCAGGTCGCGCTGATGGATTCTTCGGCTTCGAGCAAAGAGATATGCAACTCGCGTTCGACGATTTCGTAGAGCGCGGCGTTTCGCAAATCGTGTTGCACGAGTTTCTCGCCGATGTCGAGCGCCCAGTATCCTTGCGCGGTCGCGATTGGCTCGCCTTCGGCAAGATAAGTCCGCTTGATCAGGTACAGTTTTTGATCGGGCGCGAGATTGAACGCGCGGGCGATTTCGGGGGGAGGCGCCACCGGTTGTGCGGAAATCGGTTTGAACACGGGCGTGATGTTGTGGCTCTGCATCTCTTCGACGAACGATTTGAGACGCACGAGCCGCTCTTCAACTTTGGCGCGCTTGACGAACGTGCCTTTGCCGGCTTTGCGATAAACCCAGCCCTCGCGCGCGAGATCATTCATCGCACGCGCGACGGTCGTGCTGCTGAGGTCGTACTGGGCGCGGAGTTCGTACTCGGTGGGCAATGCGTCGCCGGGTTTGTAGACACCTTGCGCGATATCTTCGCGCAACGTTTCGACCAGCCAACGATAGAGGGGAGAGAACCGTTCAAGAGGCATGGGGGTTCCCCTTTCGAGCAAGCAATTTAACGCATTAATGTATTATTGCATTATTTATATACTATGATTGGCTGCCAATGTCAATAGAATATCCGGGCTAAATTGTCACTTTCAATGCTCATATTCGTAGAAAATGAGCACAATAATATTGACTTTCTGTCATGGTTGGATTATAATTTGAGCAATTCGATAGTCGCCGTCGTGTGTACGGTGACGCATCGCTGGAGTAGGTCTGTGGGACAGATGAGTGCGCGGGAGCGAATTGATGCAGTCTGGCGCCGTCTCGAACCTGACCAAGTGCCGTGGTCACCGATGTTGGGCGATAGTGTTTTGCATTCGCTCCCCTATTACTGGAATCGTCTCACCGCAGAACAACAATTTGCCATTCAGCACGATTACCGATACCCCTCGCTTGTCTCGCTACCTAATGCACTCGATTTTCAAGAAGCCGTCATTTGGGAAATCGTCCAAGATGTTGGCGGCGCGATTATTACCGGCGTGGCGACAGTGGACGCCATAGATGACCAGGTCGAAACCGAAGCGCATCGCGTCAGCAATACCGAGACACGTTTTCGCATCCGCACTCCCTGGGGCAATCTTCAAGAAACGGTTGCCGGCGATGGTTCGGCAGAAACGGTGTATCGCACCCGGTTTTTGATTTCGGAACGGCACGCGTACGACATCATAGCAAGAGTGATCGAAGAGCGCCATTATCAAGCGCGTTACAATCGGTTTACCCAAAAGCAAACCAGGCTAGGTGAGCGTGGCGCGTGTATGGTCGCCGCGCCGGATCAACCACTCGTCACTTTGTTCCGTGTACGCGATCCTGCCGAATTGATTTTCGACCTCGTAGATGAACCGGATCGGATGCGGTCGCTCCTTGACCTTGTGCATACGCGGGTGTGCGAAGCATACCACCTGATCGCCCAAGGACCAGGATACGCGGTAATGACGGGTGCGGCGTTTATGACCACGCGTTTGATCTCGCCACGCCTCTTTGAAAAATACGTACTACCGTACCTGGTCGAGTATGCGGACATCGTACATCGCGCCGGCAAAATCCTGCTGTGTCACATGTGCGGACATATTCGCGCGTTGTTACCCATGTTGCGCGACGCACACATTGATGGGATCGAATCGCTTACCAATCCACCCATCGGCGATACAACGCTTGAAGAATTCTTCCACGTGTTAGGTCGGCGGGTGATTCTCTGCGGCGGGATTGATGCAACCCTGTTGTTGAACGGCACACCGGACCAATTGCAAAGCCATACACGCGACGTTCTGCGGCGTACACATAATCGCCACGTGATCCTTGCTACAGCCGACGAGGTTCCGTATGGGACTCGGCTTGAGAATCTCCGCGTAATCGCGCAAACTATTAAATAAGGAAAAACCGGATGGAACACATCGGCGTGGGCGTCATTGGCGCGGGCAATCTTTCGACGGAACATCTCAGGGCATACCTCCGCAATCCGCATACTAAAGTCATCGCGCTGTGTAGTCGCTCGCGCGAATCGGCGCAACAACGCGCGGCGATGCTCAACCTCACGTGCGATATGCACACCGATGTAGACACCCTGTTGCGCGACGAACGCATCCACCTCGTTTCGATTTGCACACCGAACAATCTGCACGCGTCGCAGACGATTGCCGCCGCGCAAGCCGGCAAACACATCCTCATCGAAAAACCGGTCGCGCTGACACTTGGCGAACTGCGCGCGATGGACGCGGCGGTGCAACGCGCCGGAGTTCGCACGCTCGTCTCGTTTGTGCTGCGCCGTAATCCTCTGCTCAAAATTATCGAACGCCAGGTCAAGGATAACGCGATCGGCGAAATTTTTATGGCGGAAGTAGATTACTGGCACCGCACACCGCGCGCGACGCCCGACCATTGGATGTCGCAACGGAAAATTGCCGGCGGCGTGTTTTTGATGGGCGGATGTCACGCTGTGGATGCCGCGCGTTTTCTCGTGAATTCGGAAATCGTCGAGGTCAGCGCGTACTCGACGAAAGGCAAAGGGCGTCCGCATTTCGATTACGATCCCACCGTTGTCGCGCTTGTCCGTTATGCGAACGGCGCAATCGGCAAAATATCCGCATCTATGGAGTGTGAAATGCCGTACGCGTTCAATATCGTTTTGATGGGTCATCAAGGCACGATTCGCGACAACCAGATTTGGTCGCACAAGTTTGCGGGACAAAACAATTTCATCACGATTCCAACGATCACTCCCAGTAGCGGCGATCCGTCGCATCATCCATTCCAAGCCGAGATTGACGATTTCGTTGACGCGATCATCAACCATAAACCGGTTCAGCCGGATCTCGCCGATGCGGTGAAAACGCACGAGGTCGTTTTCGCGATTGATCGCTCCGCCGAAACCGGCAAGCCGGTCACGTTGCCATTGGACGAATGACGAATGTCCGATGCACCCAGTTTTGATTTCACCGCCTTTGCCGATATGCCCATCCTCGATGGGCACACTCACGTTTGGGCAAACCTCGACCCAGGTTTGCTTTGGCAAACGCTGACACACACCGGCGCGCGGTGTTGTAACGCGCTATCTCTTTCGCAAGCCCCAGCTGGCAATCCGAGCACACTCAACGCCCAGGCGTTGCGATTCAAACAATTGTCCCAAGGACGCGCGTTCGCGTTCGGCGCGCTCGATTATTCGCCGGTGCGCCTCACCGCCGATGACCTCGTCGCGCAAGCGCAGCAACTGGACGCGCAAGGGTTCGACGGCATCAAGATGTGGGAAGGCAAGCCGGTCATGTACGTCAACTTGCCGGATCGCCTGGAAGGCGCACTCTACGCGCCGTACTGGGCGTGGATGGAAAAACGCGGTATGCCGATCACACTGCACATGGCGGACCCGCTCCGGTTTTGGGACCCTGCGCGTGTCGGTCTCGAACGCTGGTCGTATGTCGGCGCGAACTATCCAACGCGTGAGGACATGTTCGCCGAGACCGAACGCATCTTGAACCGGCATCCGCGTCTGAAAATAATCTTCGCTCATTTTTTATTTTTCTGGGACGATGTGCCGCGCGCCGCGCGATTTCTAGACGCGCATCCTTCGGTTGCGTTCGACCTTGCACCAGGCATCGCCGGGTATTTCGAATTGAGTCAAAACGTGGACGCGGCGCGCGAATTTTTCCTGCGCTATCAAGACCGTTTGATTTACGGCACCGATGTGGGCGCAGGTCCGGTCGTTGACCCAACCGTCCCGTTTGAACTGGGACGCGAATCCGGACAAGCATGGCTCGTGCGCGCGTTTTTGGAAACGGACTGGGACATACCGCTGCCTGCCGGGGTTGGCGCGGTGACGATGGCATTCACGGGCAAGCGTTTGCGCGGCATGGCGTTACCGCGCGCGGCGCTCGAAAAAATCTACTGGGAAAATTTTGCGCGCATGGTGGGACAAGCGCCGAGGAGCATCCACTTGTGAACGGCAGAGAAAAACAAATCTTTGATCTGTTGTGCGAGCACGGTGATCTTTCGATTCAGCAATTGAGCGAATTGCTCGACGTATCGCCGTCGAGTGTGCGGCGCGATTTGAACGAAATGAGCGAGCATCGTTTTATCCAACGCACGCACGGCGGCGCGACACTCTCCAATGTGGTCAGTTACAATCCGTTGCCGATACACAAACCGCCCGTGCTCGTCAAAGAAGCGCGCGCGATCGCGCACCAGGCGTTGCAATTGATCGAACGCGGCGACGTGGTCGGAATGAGCGGCGGACGCATTTGCACCGAACTCGCGCTGCACATGCGTCTGCTCGAAGGCATCACGGTCGTGACGAACGCGGTCAATGTCGCCGCGGAACTCGTCGCGTTGCCGGGCATCCAGGTCATGCTGACCGGCGGCAATCTCGACCCGCGTTCCTTCGAGTTGATCGGCAAAGCGCCGGCGATGGTGCTCGATGGCGTTCGCCTGCACAAGTATTTCGTCGGCACCGATGGCATCACGGTCGAGCATGGCATGACGAATCACAGCGAAGCGGTCGCGCTCGTCGCGCGCGAATTCGTCCAGCACTCCGATCAAACGATTCTGCTCGCCGACAGTAGCAAGTTCACGCGCTCGAATCTGACCAAGGTCGCCGACGTGTCCGAGATCTCGACCATCGTCACGAGCGATTGCACGCCGCGCGCAATCGTCAAGCAGTTTGAATCTGTGGGCGTAAAGTGCATTGTCGCCAAATGCGCGAGCCACGACAAGTAATGAAATCGCGGATGCTCTCCTTTTCCGATTTGCCCATCTATCGTTGCCGTCGCGTGGAGCAACCACTGGCGAGGGATGGCGACCTGGCAAAACCGGTGTGGCGCGATACCTTGCCAATCGTGTTGAAACACGCGCAAGGAAACGGCGAGCCGCAACAGCAGACCACCGTGCGCGGATGCTGGGATGGCGCGACGCTCTATCTCGCGTTCGATTGCGCGGACACGGATATTCGCGCGACGATGACCCAGCGCGATAGTTTGGTCTGGCAGGAAGAAGCGGTCGAAGCATTCATCGCGCCGTACGGCGATCTCATTCACTATTTCGAATTTCAGTGTAATCCGCTGAACACGGTGAACGATGTGCGCGTGACGAATCCAAACGCGCGCGGTGATGCGGTGACGTTTGATCGTGCGTGGACGTGCCAAGGTTGGCAAACGGCGACGCGCAACACTCCACGCGGGTGGGCAAGCGAGTGGGCGATTCCTCTCCACGCGTTGCTGGCGGATGGTGCGCAAGCGATCTTGTCGGGCGAAGTCTGGCGCGTCAACTTGTTTCGCATTGATCGCGCGCCGATTGAAGAATACAGCGCCTGGTCGCCAAATCCGTTATCACCGATTTGGTTCCATCGTCCCCAGTTTTTCGGCTATTGGTCTTTTGAGTGAAAGGAGGCGCGGAAAATAAAATCACATTTGGTTGAAATCGGATCAATGTCAGTGGAGCGAGTCAATCTCAAGGAGGAGAAAAAATGCGAAAGCAAATGTTCGTCATCGTGGCTCTGTTCATCGTTGCCAGTCTGATTTTGGTTGCCTGCGCGACGCCGACAACGGCTCCCGCGCCGACCAGCGTGCCTGCCGCACCCAAGGCGGCGTCGGGCAAGCTGCGACTCGGCGTGTATGGGCAGTACTTGCAACAGATCGAGTTCAAAGACATTGTCGCCGCGTACAACAAACAGAATCCTAATGTGCAAGTCGAAATCATTGCCATCCCCGGCGAAGAGCAAGCGTGGAACGTGATCGCGCAAAAGGTCCAACTCGAAGCTCAGCAGAAAAAAGCATCCTGGGATGTATTGCTCGGACCGACGCCCTTCATCGAACCCGGCGCGCTTGCCAAACTGGGTCTCGTGGACCCGCTCGACAACCTGATTCCCAAGAGTGTGTGGGATGATGTGTACGGCGGCGTGCTCAAAGAAATCAAGTTCACCGGCGATGGAAAAATTTACACCTTCCCGTGGTGGTCGGATGTGTTCGGCTTGATCTATCGCCCCTCGATGTTGAAAGAGGCGACTGGTTCCGAGAACCCGCCGACGACCTGGGACGAGGTGTTGGCAACGAGCGCCAAGATCAAAACGAAATACGGCGACAAGGTCTATGGCTTTGGCATGGACTGGAACTGGCTCCATCGCAGTATGTTGCCGATCATGGGCACGCAGACCGACAAGATGTTCACGGCGGAGGGCGTCGTCAACTTTGACGATCCCGCCGCGAAGGAAACGCTCGAACTGATGAAGAAGCTGTACCCGTACTTGCCGCCATCGTCCGCCGAAGCGCTCGGTTCGGCGAAAGCGTTCCAGTCCGGCGCGCTCGCGACGGAAATCTATTGGCAAGCCCAGGTCTTGCGCGCGATTCAAGCCAAGCAACCCGAAGCCGATGTCAAGATGGTCGGTTTCCCGAAAGGGAAACGCTCAAGCACACTCTTCTGGACGCTCGGCGCGATGATTCCCAAATATTCGGAGAACAAGGAAGCCGCGATTGACTTTATGCTCAAAGGGCTTTTGGATCCACTCGCCGTCGAAATGTCGCAACCCGGCAACTATAAAATCGTGCCGTTCAAGTCCGCGCAAAAGAAACTACAAGATTCCGGCAAACAACCGGCGTGGGCGCCGCCGCTCCTTGCTCTGCTTGATACGTCCGAACCGATTCCGTCGAATCAATACTTTCTCACCGTCGAGCAACCCATCTACAAGGAAGAGATCGAGAAGATGATTCTCCAGAATCAATCGGTGGACGTGACGTTGAAGAATATGAAAGAGCGCACCGCCAAGGGCGTTGCCGAAGTCAAGTAATTCTGTGTCTCAGACTTCCGAAGTTTTTGAAACTTCGGAAGTCTGAACGGGCTGGAGAAAGTTGCATGGCGACACAAACTGCAACGTTAGTCACTACGCCGCGCGCCGAACGCGCGAGTTTACTCCGCGCGATTTGGCGCGGCAAGGTGGGATATCTATTTCTCGCGCCGCTCTTATTTTTTTACATCACGTTTGTCTTGTATCCCAGCGCGCGGACTGTGTGGATGATGTTTATGCGCTACGAGTTTTTGCGTCCCGACCGCATTCAATTCGTCGGTCTGGCAAACATCATCGAGTGGGCGCAAGACCCACGCGTGTGGGAAACGTTTGGCGTCGCGCTCAAGTTCACCTTGATGTACGTGCCGGGCAGTACGCTCATCGCGCTCATCGTCGCGATTCTGCTCGACCGTGTGCGGCGACCGAATGTCGCGTCGGTCTTTCGCACGCTCTACTATTTTCCGGTCGTGTTGCCGGCGGGGATGTTGTACATCGCGTGGCAGTGGATTTTCGATCCGACCTGGGGACCGCTCAATCATCTGCTCATCAACGTTTTGCACTTGCCGATACCGTGGACTAGATGGCTCGGCGATCCAAACACGTCACTCTTGTCGCTCGTGATTATGAGTGTGTGGCGTTTGATGGGCGCGACGATGATTCTATTTCTCGTCGGCTTGAACAATATCCCGCAAGAGTTGAACGAAGCCGCGCGCATTGACGGCGCGAACGAATGGCAGTTGTTGCGCCACGTCACACTACCCCTGCTCGCGCCGATCTTTCTGGTGATTATGGTGTTGCGTCTTCAAGTCCTGGGTCTCATCGCCGAGCCGTTGTTCATGACCGAGGGCGGACCGGTGCGCTCGACGATGGCGTACGGTTTGCAAGCGTACTATATCACGTTCCGCGATGGCAACTGGCGGATGGGTTATGGCGCAACCTGGTTCATCATGCTCAGTATTTTTTCGACGCTGGTCGCCTTCCTGGGTTGGCGCTGGTTTCGCAATCGCATGGATTAGAGGAAGATGATGAGTGCCATTACAAAATCGCGCATCCGCGTCAACGTGCTCCCGCGCCAAATTATTTTCTATGCCATCCTCGCCCTGGGCGCATTCCTTAGTCTCGCCCCCTTCCTCTGGTTGATGGGCGTGGCGTTTCGCCCGATCGAGGAAGCGTACGTCGTGCCGATGAATCTCATCCCGCGTCACTTGACTTTGGAGAATTTGCAACTTGTCCTGGATCGGTTCACGCGCGCGACGAGTTTGGTGATGTTGTATCGCAACAGCATCGTCATTACCGGCATGACCGTGTTCTTCGTCGTCACGTGCACCACGCTCTCGGGGTTTGCGTTTTCGAGATTGAAATTTCCCGGACGCGACGTGATTTTCTGGCTCGTGACGATCGGAATGTGGATGCCGCTCAGCACGGCATTGCCCGCGCTGTATCAAATGCTCTCCGGTTTCGATTTAATTGACACCTTGCCCGGGTTGATTCTACCCTATTCCGGTTGGCATCTCGCGCTCGGCAATTTCGTGATGCGCTCGGCGTTCTCCGCAATCCCCAAAGATTTGGAAGACGCCGCGACGATAGATGGTGCCGGGACGTTTCGATTGTTCCGCGAGATCATGTTTCCGCTCGTCTCAAGTTCGCTCGTGACCGTCGCGATTTTTACTTTCGTGCCGGTGTGGGGCGAGTACTTGCTCGCCTTTACGTTCACCAGCAAAATTGACGCGATGCCAATTTCGATTGGCATCCGCTTGCTCAACCCAGGCGCGGGCACCGGCGAATGGACGTTCCCGGTCGCCGCCACCGCGACGCTCATCAGTTTCATTCCGCCGATGCTCATCTACTTTGGTTTGCAAAAGTGGTTCACCAAAGGATTGATGGAAGGCGCGCTGAAATTCTAAGGATGAAAATGGAAGGATGAAGGATGAAAGCGATGATTTGTTCATGCGAAAATCTTCATCCTTTGACGATTCGATATGACACAACCCCTCGCCATTGACGGCGGCACACCGGTCCGCACTAAGCCATTTCCCGAATGGCCCCAGTTCGATCAACGCGAAGAACAAGCGTTGCTCCGGGTTTTGCATTCGCGCAACTGGGGCGTGCACGTTGGAACCCAGGTCACCGCGTTCGAAAAAAAGTTTGCCGAGTTTCAGCACGCGCGTTTCGGTGTGGGTGTGCCGAACGGCACACTCGCGCTTGAGATGGCGTTGCGCGCACTGGGCATCCAGCCGGGCGACGAAGTGATCACGACGCCGTACACGTTCATCGCCACTTCGAACGTCATCTTGCTCCTCGGCGCGAAACCGGTGTACGTGGACATCGAACCAACAAGTTGGAACCTTGACCCAACAAAAATTGAATCTGCGATTACTGCAAAAACCAAAGCGATCATGCCGGTGCATCTCGCCGGACGTCCGGCGAACATGGACGTGATTTTGGATATTGCGCGTCGCCACAATGTGCGCGTGATCGAGGACGCGTGCCAGGCGTGGGGCGCGGAATGGCGCGGGCAACGCGTCGGCGCGCTGGGCGACCTCGGCGCGTTCAGTTTTCAGGCGAGTAAGAATATCACCGCCGGCGAGGGCGGCATCGTCGTCACGAATGACGCGGCGCTCGCGGAATTTTGCTGGTCGTATCACACGGTTGGACGCACGCGCACCGGCGCGTGGTACGAACACGAAATCGTCGGTACGAATTATCGCATGGCGGAGTGGGAAGGCGCGCTTTTGCTCGTGCAACTCGAACGCTATCCCGCACACGTCCCAGTGCGCGAGGCGAACGCGCGTTACCTCGCGCAGTTGCTCGCCCAAGTCGGTGGACTCGACGCGTTGCCGGACGATCCGCGCGTCACGCAGCACGCGCGGCATCTGTTCATCGCCGAGTACGCGGCGAGCGCGTTCGGCGGTCATCCGCGCCGCGAGTTTCTCGACGCGTTGCGCGCCGAGGGAATCGGCGCGTGCAGTCCAGGGTACATTCCGCTTTATCGCACGAACGCAATCAAGCGCGCGCGCGCGGACATGTTCAACGAAACCACGTTGCCGGATTGTCCCGTGACCGAGCACGCAGCGGAACGCGCGGTGTGGTTGTTCCAGTACGTTTTGCTCGGCGACCGTCAAGATATGGAAAGCATCGCCGAAGCAGTGAGCAAAATAAAACGTGCGTGGGCATGAGATGGATTTGTAGATTACAGATGGAGTCTGGAATGAGCGACCTGATTCTGGAAAAATTCCGCCAGTATTCCTGTTTCGATGTAGGTTACGTTGAGGGACTGGTGTGCCCGATGGAACCGGAAATTCGCCCGGTGTTGCCCGGTGTAAAAATGGTCGGACGCGCGTTCACGGTCAACGAAATCAATGCGATTTGCAAAAACATTTTCGACGAGATTGGCAAAGACGAGGTGCTCGTCGTGCGCGGGCGCGACCCGAAACGAATGGGCGGCTGTGGTCTGCAAGTTTGCGAACTCATTCGCGCGCGCGGCGCGGTCGGTGTGGTGATTGATGGGGGTGCCCAGGATACGCCCAAGCTCAAGAAACTGGGATTCCCGGTTTTCAGTCGTTATGTTGTGCCAACGCACGGTGGATTGAAATTGGTTGGCGAAACCCAGGCGCCAATCGAGTGTGGCGGCGTCCACGTTCGCCCGGGTGACATTGTGATGGGCGATGATGATGGTGTGGTCGTCATCCCGCAGTGTAATGAAAAACAAGTCCTCCGTCAGGTCGAATTGATGCGCGAGGCGCGCGATTATGTAGACGCGATGACACGCCACGGTGTGCGCTTGTGGGACATTCCCGGCTTGCAAGAGATGTGGGCGGAAAAAGAACGCGGCTTGGATTATCACTGGAAAGTGTACGAGAAATGGAATGCCGAACACATTCCGCCCGAGATGCGCAAACCAAAATCGTGAACGGATGGGACAAGGAGATGGATGGGATGTTGGACTATAACGCGATTCCAGCGAACGAGTTTAATCAGCACAGTAAAATTCCCTTTGCGTTTGTCGAGACCCACGACGATTTGTGTCGCGTCGTCGCGCGCGAGTTGGTTGATCTGATCAAAGCGAATCGCGCCCAAGGCAAAATGACCACGGCAATTCTGCCGGTGGGTCCGCTCGACTATGCCGCGTTCGCCGAATTGTGCAATCGGGAAGGCGTCAGTTGCGAATCGCTCGTCATCATTTCGATGGATGAGTACTGCGACGCGAACGACAAACCAATTCCGTTCGACCATCCCGCAAGTTTTCGCGCGTTCTATCAACACGATTTACTGGATCGTTTGGATCGCGACAAGCAATTGCCGCCCGATCAACTTATCCTGCCGAATCCCGACGACCTGGGTCTCGTGCAGCGCACGATTCAAAAATGCGGCGGCGTAGATATTGTTTACGGCGGCATGGGCATCAACGGACATTTCGCGTTCAATTTGCCGCAACCGCCGAGCGTTGATCTCGAAACATTCAAAAACATGTCGGTACGCGTCATCGAACTGAGTGACGCCGATATCGCACAAATGGCGATGGGCGGCACGGGCGGCAATCTCGAAATTATTCCGCCGAAAGCATGCACGGTTGGGATGAAGGAATTGTTGAGCGCGAAAAAAATCCACCTGACCTTTATGCGGTCGTGGCATGCCGGCGTTTTGCGGCGCGCGCTCTTCGGTCCGGTGACGCCAACGTTCCCAGGTTCGCTCGTGCAATTGCATCCGAACGTTAGCGCGACAGTCACCGCGACCGCCGCCCAGTTGCCACCCTTCAGCATTCTGCAACAACTTCAAAAATGAAAGGGCGCTGACTATGAACACCCTCCGCCATTTTCTCACGCTCGCGCCGGGAGAATTACCTGCCGCGAGCAAAGTGAAATTGGAGATTATGCCGGACTTGCCGGCATTGTTTCATCATTTTGCGCGTTCGGTCGCCGACGAGATCAACGCGAACAATCGCGCCGGCAAACCGACGCGCTTGATTCTGCCCGTCGGTCCCGTGGATCAGTATCCGATACTCGCGCGCATGTGTAATGCAGAACGCATCAGCTGGAAAAATGTTTTTACGTTCAACATGGACGAATACTGCGACTGGCAAGGTCGCGCGATCCCGCGCGACCACCCGCTCAGTTTTCAACGCGCGATGGGAGAGTTGCTGTTCGATCAACTCGACCCAGGATTGCGAATACCGCCGGAGCAAACGCTGTTCCCCGATCCCCTGAATCTCGATCACATCAGCGCACGCATCGCGCAAGTGGGTGGCGTTGACACGTGCTATGGCGGCGTGGGCTATCACGGACACGTTGCATTCAACGAGCCGCCGATTTCGCGTTGGTTCAAACTGACGCCGGCTGAATTTCGCAACTCGTTGACGCGCCTCGTTCAACTCGAGCCGGAAACCGTCGTGATGAACAGCGCGCGTTCGACCGGCGGCAATCCCGCCGCGCTGCCGCCGATGGCAGTGACCCTGGGGCTGCGCGATATTCTCGCCGCGCGTCGGATTCGGTTGTACTGCCAGGGCGGCGCGTGGCAACGCGCCGTGCTCCGTATCGCGTTGATGGGCGACGAGGACGTGGATTATCCAGTGACGTTGTTGCAAGGGCATCCCGATTACGCGATCATCACGGATCAGAACACCGCGACGCCGCCAACGCCGGGAACAGCCGCGTGATGCTGAGTTACTGTCCGCGCGAAACGGAAACGTTGAAACGATTACGCCGATTGTACGACCAGCGCGCGCAAGACCTTGTCCTGGCTTCGTTCCAAACACCAAGCGCCGTCCTGGTCGAGTACGCCGCGCAACACGCGTCTGGTTTTGACGCGTATCCCGATCCACAAGCACGCGCCCATTTCTGGGATGCGTATTTGCGTGAACGCGCGACGATTCATGACGATTCGATACCGAGCGCGTACTTGAGCGAAATGGACCAGGGATTGTACGGCGCGTTGGTCGGCGGTGCGCCGCGCTTTTTATTCGACCCGGCTAAGGGCTGGGTCTCCTCGATGGTCGCGCCGATCTTGCACGATTGGGCAGAACTGGAGCGGGTGGCATTCGATTCGAACCATTCCTGGTTTCATCGCTACGTCAAACAACTCGACATCTTTGCCGACACGGCGCGCGGCAAATTCGGCGTCAGCCATTTCATTTTGATTGACGGACTCAATTTTGTGTACGAGCTTGTCGGCGCAACGCAGACGTATCTCGCGCTGATTGATCGTCCCGACTGGATCGCGCAAGCCATCGCGCGCGCGTTCGAGATCAACGTCAACGTTCAGCGCGCATTCTTCGCGCGCGTTCCGTTGCTCGCCGGTGGCACGTGCAGTAATTTCGCGCAATGGCTGCCCGGTCGAATTGTATCTGAAAGCGTTGATCCGTTCCATCTCACGTCCGTCAAGTACTTTGAAACATGGGGACGCGCGAACGCCGAAAACATGCTCGCGCAATTCGACGGCGGCGTAACTCACATTCACGGCAATGGTCGGCATTTGATTGATGCAGTCTGTACCGTCAAAGGTCTCAAGGCGCTGGCGCTACTCGACGATGAAGGATATCCACGCTCCTTCGATCTTTTGCCGAGCATCAAGCCACGCACGGGCGATTTACCGCTCATTGTCAAAGTGGAATTTGAACGATTCGCCGACGCGCTGGCAAAGCATCAATTGTTTGGTGGCGTGTTCTACAAAGCGCAAAACGTACCCGATGAATCTACCGCGAATCGGTTAGCCGATCTGGTACGCGACTACAAATTTTAGGGGAAGCCAAATGTCAAACTCGTTTCGTTTCAACATCAACGACTTGCTGCCGCGCCGCATCTTGGATGCGATCACCGAAATCCGCGTCAATCATCCTGAGGTGATTTCGGAGCAAGCCGCCGCGCGCCGCAAACGCGCGCGCCTCACCCGCGATGGCAAGCTCGTGATTCTCGCGTGCGATCATCCGCAACGTGGTGTCACGCACTCTGGCAACGATCCATTGATCATGGGCAATCGCCAAGAGTACCTGGGACGCGCGTTACGCATCATCACCGATCCGTCGCTCGATGGTGTGATGGCGCCGCCGGATTTGATCGAAGATTTATTCATCGTGGATTACCTGGTTCAACGCGGTGGTGGTCCATCCTTCCTTGACGAACGTGTCATGCTCGGTTGTATGCAACGCGGGGGTATCGCCGGCGTGGTTGGCGAAGTGAATGACCGCTTTAGCGCGTACACGCCGGAATCCATCGCGGCGGAGCGACTCGATGGCGGCAAGATGATGTTTCGCTTCATTCCCGACGATGAGGGAACGTTGCTCACGATTGATTATTGTGCGCGTGCGGTGACCGAATTGCATCGGCGCGGCTTGTTTGCATTCGTCGAACCATTACCGCAAGAAAAAATAGATGGCAATTACAAAGGCAATGCCAGCGTGCTACTGCTCGTCAAACTCGTCAATGTCAGCGCCGCGCTCGGCGAATCGTCGCAACACACATGGCTGAAAATTCCGTACGTCGAGCGATACGACCAGGTCGCCGGTGCGACCACACTCCCCATCTTGATGTTGGGCGGCGAATCCGCTGGCGACATTGCGCCGACGCTCCACAATTTCGAAAAAGGAATGTGCGCCGGCGCGAGTGTGCGCGGCGCGATGATCGGACGCAACATTTTGTTCCCCGGCGATAGCGATCCGCTTGCCGCCGCGCTCGCGGTGAACGCGGTCGTGCATCAAGGCGCGACGCCGGAACAAGCGTTGGCGCAAATGGCTGCGAACGCCGGCAAGGGAATGGACGCGCTCACGCGTTGGATCAAGTGATGGACGTCGTTCTGGGTCTCGATTTAGGTACGACAAATTGCAAAGCACTCGCCATGGGTGAAGATGGTCAACCAGTGGCGAGTGTTTCTGCGCCCACACCGGTCCACACTGTTACTTTACCAAACACGCTCCAACCCGGTGAAGAATTCGACGCGGAAGAGTTGTGGCAAACTTGCGCGCAATTGATTCGCGCGCTCATCGCAAAACCGGGCGTGGATTTTCGAGTCGTAGGGATTGCCGTTGCCAGTTTTGGCGAAGCAGGCGTTCTCCTCGACGATGCCAGACAACCGCTCGCGCCGATCATCGCGTGGCGCGATCCGCGCACGATGCTCTGGCTGGACTGGTGGCGCACGCGCATTTCAGAAACGGAAATGTACCGCATCACCGGTCTGTCGTTCCGCCACATTTATTCGGTCAACAAGTTGTTGTGGTATCGCGAGCACGCGCCCCAAATGTTTATGCGCGCGCACACCTGGCTTTGCATCGCCGACTGGATCACGTTTCGTTTGACGGCGCAACTGGCGACGAGTTACGCGTTGGCGTGTCGCACGATGCTGTTCGATGTCTCGCGACGCGCGTGGTCGGATGAGTTGTTGCGCCTCGCTAATTTGCCGGCTGATTTACTCCCGCCACCATTGCCGAGCGGGCAGATCGTTGGCGCGATTACGGCAGATGCCGCGCGCGAAACTGGGTTGCTTGCCGGCACACCGGTCGTCATCGGTGGACACGACCACGTCTGCGCGGCGCTTGCCGCCGGAGTCACCGAACCTGGGACGATCCTGGATTCCTCCGGCACCGTCGAAGCGATTCTCGTCCCACTCGACCAACCGATTCTCGATCTCGCGGCGACGGGCGGAATGCCGTGCGGCTGTCACACAGCACGCGAACGTTATTATCTGATTGGCGGCGTGATGAGCGGTGCGGTGGTGGATTGGCTCGCGCGTGTGCTCACCGGCGATGACGCGCCAACGACAGTAAGCCAATTGATGCTCGACGCCGCGCGCGCGCCCATCGGCGCGGAGGGTTTGTGGTTCGAGCCGTACCTGGATGGCGCTGGCTCTTATTTGCGCGATCCCGCGGCTTGGGGCGCGTGGCTGGGCTTGCGCTTGCATCACTCGCGCGCCGATATGATTCGCGCAGCGATGGAAGGTCTGACGTTTGGAATTCGTCATCTCTTGGAGAAAATGCAGCGCGCGGGGAAATTTCCGGCGCGCGCATTACGCGCGGTGGGTGGCGGTACGCGCAATACGTGGTGGCAACAACTCAAAGCCGATGTGATCGGCGCGCCGATTGAAACGCTCGTCGTGTCCGACGTTACGGCGCAAGGTGCGGCATTGCTCGCGGGCATTGGCATTGGCATGTACGCGGACGAAGCAACCGCCATCGCGCGCGCATATCGCCCAATGACGCGCTATGCTGTGAATGCGGAAAATCACGCGCGCTACGAGGCGTTGTATCGCGACGTCTTTGAAAAATTGTATCCTGCGCTCAAACCGATTTCATTGGGTCGGGATTACGCCGGCGCAAAACAACTTTAGCGATAAACACCGTTCCGCGCACCCACGCGACGCCCCACTCGCCGATGCGCGTGCGCTCCATGCCCGCGCCGATGATCGGCTTTGGCATGTCGGCGATCTCCACGCGTTGCGGCGCGCTGTACCGGCAGACTTTCATGCAAGACCCAGGATGAGGCGCAGCTTGTTGATCGTGAAGCGATTGCGGAGGTAATGGCTGTACTCTTTCGCCAGGTCAACCTCGCGCTCGCTTAAGCCGCGTTCATTTCCGGTGATAGGCGCGCCGGCTTGGCGCAACCAATCCGCGAATTGCTGAGGAGGTGGGACGTTCGCGGCGATGGCTTGAACGTCATCCCACCGATCCACAATGCGCTGTTTCAGCGATTCAAACGTATCCTGGGTGAGATCCAAAAAGGCGCGTTGATCGTGAATGATTTGATCCGCGACCGGCGGGAAAATCGTTTTGATATTTTGGATTTGCGTTTCGCGGTCTGGGAGTTGCGCCGTTCTCAATCGCGCCGCCACTTGCTCACGACTCATTTGCCGAATCGCGTCATACCACTGCGCTGCCAGGATCGAACCGATGCCCACTTTTTCGCCGTGCAGAATCGCCGGCTTGTTCTGCCACAACAATTGCATCTCCCAAAAATGCGAAAGGTGATGCTCCGCGCCGGAAGCCGGGTTGGAATTTCCAAATTCCAAAATACAAAACCCGGATTCGATCAAACCCTCTAACAAAAGCGATACACTCGCTTCATCCGCTTGCCCAATCGCGGCGGCGTGGTTGCCCACGTTGAGTGCGGCTTGGCGCGACCGTTGCAGAATCTGCTCGTCGTACCGCTCATCCCACAACACGTGACCCAGTTTCCAATCGGCAATCGAAAGCAATTTGCCGATCATGTCGCCAAAGCCAGACGCGATCAAGCGATGCGGCGCGGCGCAGAGCGTCGCCAGATCGCCAAAGACCGCGATGGGCGGCTGGCAAATAATCGTCTGCTTCAATCCGCCGATAACGAGCGGCGCGCCGACGGATGTGAATCCATCCACCGAAGGCGCGGTCGGCAGCGAGATAAACGACGATTTGGTGCGATGACTGACGAACCGCGTAATGTCGGTGATGGTGCCGGAGCCGACCGCGAGAAACGTGCGATTCTGTTGGTCGGTGTGAACCAGGACTTGGACCAAATAATGCGCGTCGGCAACGACCTCCGCGCCTTCGAGGACAATCGTAGCGACATCGAAATGCGTATCGCGCAACGCGCGTTCGACTGATGCGCCGAGCGCGGCGTACGTGTTTTGATCGGTGACCAACGTAAATCGTTCCAAGCCATTCGCGCGACAATAATTTACGAGTTCCTGAATCGCGTTTCGTCCAATGTATACGGGTATCGCGTTTGTCATTAGGTCTCCTGAAAATGGGACGCGGACAAACGCGGACGCTTCGCGAAAAATTAAATCTGCGTCCATCCGCGTTCGTCCGCGTCCCATCGCTTTTCACTCGACGAGTGTGGTCAGTTCGAGCAAGTTCTCAATCACCAGGTCGGGTTGGCGATCCAAGCGCGCGATGTCTGCGCGCGTGCAAACGCCGGTCAATGTCGCGGCGGTCAGCATACCCGCTTCCTGTCCCATCCGCATATCCGTTTCCAAGCGGTCGCCGACCATCATACAACGATCAGGCGGTAACTGCAATTGCTCCAGCGCGGTTTGCATGATCAAACCCGATGGCTTGCCGGCGAGCAACTCGATCTTGCGTCCCGTGATGTGTTCCAGCGCCGCGATAGTTGCCCCGGCATCCGGAATGTCGCCGCCCGGCATCGGACATGCCTTGTCGCCGTTCGTCGCAAAAAAATGCGCGCCGCGCTTGAGCGCCTGATACGCAGTGTTGAGTTTGCGATAGTCCAACGTGCGATCAAACGCGACGACGACCGCGTCAATGCCTTCGATGTTGATGACTTGCTTGGGGTCTTGCTCCATTTGGTCATCAAGTACGATCAATCCATAGCCGCGCAGTTCGGCGCGCAAACTTGGCTCGCCGATCACGTACAAATGCACGTGAGGCATGGTCTTGGCGAGGTGATGTCCGAGGACGAACGCTGAGGTAATAATGTCCGCCGGCGAGGTGGGAATACCCAGGCGCGTTAATTTGCTCGCGTAACTGTCGCGCGGCTCCAGCGGCTTGTTGCTGACAAAGATCGCGCGCTTGCCGCGTTGGCGCAGGGTCGCGATGGCTTCTACCGCGCCGGGCAACGCGTGGTCGCCCAAGTACACCGTGCCGTCCAGGTCAAAGACGAATCCATCCACACGCATCATGTTGTTTTCACCTTTTATGATACTTGGCATCCAACTGTTCGATCTTGGCGACCTTGGGCGCGGACCGTCCACCCTGGAATTCACTCGCCAGCCAAATGTCGAGCAACCTTTTCGCAACCTCAGCCGTTGTGACCTGACTGCCAAACGCGATAATCTGTGCGTTGTTGCTGGCGCGCGCGCGTTCTGCCAGGTAGGGATCGGTGACCGCGACGGCGCGCACGCCTGGCACCTTGTTCGCGACGATTGCCATACCTGCGCCCGTGCCGCAGATCAACACGCCGCGCGCGTACTTGCCTTGTGCGATCATCTCCGCCACGCTCGCGCCAATGTCGGGATAATCAATCGGCGTCGTATCTTGGACGCCCATGTCATCCACGACATATCCCAGGTCGGGCAGATAATCGCGCAAGATATTTTTGAGCGCCAAGCCAAAATGGTCCGAGCCAATCACGATCGGTTGTGTTTTATCAGCCATATTAGACTTTATCGGAAACAACTTTTGACTCTCGCTAAGACGCAAAGCGCGCAAAAAATCATATTGAAAAAACTTGGCGTTCTTGGCGGCTTGGCGAGAGATGCCTTATTCCCGATAATGTCTATTATACTCACTTTTTGTCGGACAGCCGCGCGAGCGCGTGCATGTCCGCCGATGTATGGAATTCGCAATGGTGTGATCGGCAATGAGCCGCGCATCAATCAAGACCAAATCTTGATGAACGTCACGCCGCCGAAATAAACCGGTTCTGTCATTGCGAGCCGCGTCGCGGCGAAGCAATCCCCGATTCGCTCATTGGGGACATCCGGATTGTTCCCACCCGGCAACCGCGAACACCACTTGTCCGCGGTTGCCGATGCTGGTACAATGAGTTGCAAGCGATGCTCCCACGGAGGTAGTCAATGGCAATCGAGCAAGGCGAGGTCTTGGTCGCTGGAATGAAAGCGGGCGGCGGACGCGCGTTCGCGTACCAATTCGCGTACGAGTCGCCGGTGTTCGGCGAGAACCTCGGCGCGGCGCACGGCTTGGACGAGGCGTTCGTTTGGGGTGTGACCGACCCGGCTCAAGTACCGTACGTGCAAGATGATCCTGGGACGCGCCGCATCGCCAGCGAAATGACCGACGCGTTGTTTCGCTTCGCCGCGCCCGGCAATCCTGGGTGGTCGGCGTACTCGGCGCGCGAAAAGAATACGCGCGTGTTCGGCGCGGAAAAAGAAATCGAATCGCTGTACACGAACGGTCCCGCCGGCGGCGGTGGCATCGAGACCTCGGTGCGCGACACGGTCGTCCTGATGTCCACGCTAGTTCCGCGCGACCTGATCGAACCAAACGTCGAGGTGCTCGAATGATGCAGACCATTTTGCTTGGCGAGATTGCGCGCTGTCGTTTCGGCGACAAGGGCAACAATGGAATGTTTGTCGTCGTGCAATACCACGCGCGCGATTACGAATCGCTTGTCGCCGGCGTCACACCCGAACGTGTCGGCGATCATTTCGGCAAGATGCCGGCGGAACAAATCACGTGCATTCCTTGTCCGCAAATCGGCGCGCTCGTCGTTTTCGTGCGCAACAGCTTGCGCGGCGGCGTCACCAAATCGCTGGCGATTGACGCGCACGGCAAAACGCTGTCGGGCTATCTCCTGGGTATGGCTGTGCCCTGGAACATCAAATAGAAGATTTTTGGGACGCGGATAAACGCGGACAAACGCAGATTATTTTCTTGTCCGCGTTTATCCGCGTTAATCCGCGTCCAATATTCGAGGAGGAAAAATGTCAATCCTGGATCGCTTTCGTTTGGATGGCAAGACCGCGCTGATCACTGGCGGCGGACAAGGTATCGGTCGCGCGTACGCGCTCGCGCTTGCCGAAGCCGGCGCGAATGTTGCAATCGTGGACGTTAACGCGACAACCGCAAATCAAGTCGCGGAAGAAATCCGGCAACTGGGACGACGCTCACTCGCGATTATGGCTGATGTGACTCGGCGCGAGGATGTGGCGAGCATGGTGCAGACGATTGTGCGCGAGTGGGGCAAGCTCGACATTGGCG
Source organism: Chloroflexota bacterium (assembly GCA_016219275.1). Classification (NCBI taxonomy): domain Bacteria; kingdom Bacillati; phylum Chloroflexota; species Chloroflexota bacterium. Next base: position 6,261 of record JACRBM010000103.1, on the reverse strand, counting down.
TAAACAACGCCGGCGTCGGCGAGTGGGTCAAGAGCGAGGAGATGCCGGAAGAAAAATGGGACTGGTTAATGGACATCAACTTGAAAGGCGTGTTCCTGTGCGCGCAGGCAGAAGCCCAGGTGATGATTCCGCGCAGGTCTGGCAAGATCATCAGCACGGCTTCCATGTCCGGCAGTATCGTCAATCGTCCGCAACCGCAAGCCGCGTACAACGCGTCGAAAGCGGCGGTCATTCACTTGACGCGCAGCCTCGCGGCGGAATGGGCGCAGTACGGCATCAACGTCAATTGCATCAGCCCGGGCTATATCTACACACCGCTCATTGGAACGCCAGAGCGCGCGCCGATGATCAAAGAGTGGTTGAGCATGATTCCCCAGGGTCGCGTTGGGCAAGTGACCGATCTGCAAGGCGCGATTGTCTATCTCGCATCCGAGGCGTCCGATTACATGACCGGTCACGATCTGGTGATTGACGGCGGCTATACCGCGTGGTGAACTAAAAATGCAAGCATTGAAAATTCTCCGCCCGAATCAGACCGAACTGGTCAACATCCCAATACCAGATGTGTTAGACCGCGCGCTTCTCGTCAAGGTGATGGCGAGCGGCATCTGCGGAACGGACATTCACATTTTGCGCGGCGAGTATCTCGGCGCTTATCCAGTCATCCCAGGACACGAGTTTGCCGGCGTCATCGAAAAAGTGGGCGCGGGCGTTTCGCGTTTCAAGCCAGGCGACCGCGTCGCCGTCGAGCCGAATATCGCGTGCGACAACTGCGCGAATTGCTTGAACAATCGCCAAAACTTTTGTCTCAACTGGCGCGCAGTCGGCGTGACCTTGCCGGGGGGAATGGCGCAGTACGTCGTCGCGCCGGAACAAGCCGCGTTCGACATCGGCGATCTCGCGTTCGAGCAGGGCGCGTTTATGGAACCGCTGTCGTGTGTGCTTCACGGCGTCGAACGCTTGAATCCGCAAATGGCGGATCGCGTTGCGCTCCTGGGCGCGGGACCCATCGGTTGCCTTTTGCTTCAAGCGTTGCATCTACGCGGTGCGAGTCATGTGTTAATTGTGGACAAGAATCACGCGCGACTGGAACTTGCGCGTGCGCTCGGCGCAAGTATTTGTCTCGACGATCTCGATCAACTCGAACGCGACCACTATGACACGGTTGTGGATGCGACTGGCGCGATTCCGGTGATGAGTCGCGCGCTCGAATTCGCGCGACCTGGGGGCAAGGTTTTGTTGTTTGGAGTTCCACCCCAGGGCGCGAAAATCACGCTCGACGCGTTTACGATTTTTCGCAAAGGACTGACGATTCTTTCGTCCTTCACCTCGGTACGCAATTCCCTCCAAGCCGTCGCGTTGTTGCAAAGCGAACGCATCCGAGTCGCCGATTTGATTTCGCATCGTTTGCCCCTGCGTGATTTCGAGCGTGGCATTGAATTGATCGAACAAGGAGCAGAGAACGTCAAGAAAGTAATGCTATTGCCGAACGGATAACGCAAAATAGAAAACCCGAAGAGTCTCTCAAGACCCTTCGGGTTTTTGGCGCTCTATTTTTCCATTCCGTTCGGCGTGCGATAAAATCCCAGGGATTTGAGAATCGGTTCGCCCGGACTCGTCAGAATATCCGCCTGGTTCCACTGTTTGACGAGCATGCGGCGCGACGCGCCCACCCGCGCGAGATAAACGCCCACCGCGCGCGCGATGACCGACGGTTCAATCTCCGACGTCGTGTTGATCGCCTCGCCATTATTTTCCGCGATGATGACCGGCTGACCGCGCCACAGCACCAGGTCGGTTGACGGCACACGCGTCAAACGCGGCGCGCCGAACACATTTCCTGGGTCGGTCGCGTTGAGGACGATCAGCGCATCGCTCGGAGTTTGGCTCGCGCCGCGTAATTTCTCGACCGCGTCGGGCAAGGCGAATTGCGCGCCTGCCAGACCTTCGACAAAATAGCCGCGACGAACCTCGCCCCGCAATTCCATGCGCTGCAAGTGCAGATAGAGCAACGCCCACGCGGTTTGGATTTCCTCATGCTCGATGCAATCCCGCGTCACAATGCCATAGCGCCACAGCAAAACCTGCGCGAGTTTCGCCGCGCGCGCTTCATCGTTCAGCGGTTGTCCCAGGATGGTCGCGCGATGCACGATAGACCATCGTCCTTCCACGTTTACAATAGGCAATTGTTCGCGCAAGCGTTTGGCAACGCGACGCTTGGCATCGCGATAACGACTGTGCGTGAGCGGGCGCGGCACATCTGCGAGACGCGTTGCAAGTTCAGCCGCGAGCGCGGAGGTGTCGGCGGAACGCGCGACCCCCGGAGGATTGATTCGCTGTGCCAATTGCAGAGCGTCGAGCGAATCATTCGTGATCAATCCCGCCGCGACCAATTCCCCAAACGCGCGTGAACCATCCTTTACTCCCAGCGCGTTTTCCAAATCTGTCGTAAACGATGCGCCCTCCGCTTTGAGAAACTCGTACACCCTTTGCGCCGGTTCGCTCAACGCGGATATGTCCGCCGCATTGATGAACAATCCGCCTTCGCCGCGCAAGAAAAATCGGACACTGCTTTTTTGCGCGACCCACACCAGGTCGCCGCTCCGACACAGCGCGTCGAGATCAGCGGGATCGAAATCGGTGAGCCGCGCGGGCAACGCCGCGTGCTCCCAGACCTCGCGCGACGACGCAATGCCGCGGAGTTGCTCCATCACTCGGCGCAGACCTGGCGCGCCGCTCAATCGCGCATCGCAATGTTGCCACCGCGTCAGAAAATCAGCGTAGGCGTAAAGCGAAACCGGCTGGATTTCTTTTCGCAGTAACGTCAGCGTGCGGCGATGAATTTGTTCGAGATTGCGACGATCACAGAATTCGTCGCCCATCTGCGCGATCTCGCGTGCCGCGACGAGGCGCGCCAGAGTTTCGTCGAGCCAGGTTTCCGGAAACGCGTAACGATTCAAAATATCGCGCCGCGTGAGCGCCGCCGAGTTGGTCAGTAATCGGCGCAGAATTTTTTCATGGTCGGGCGATTGATACTCGTGGATGAGTTCGACCGGCGTCCAACGCGATTCGTTCCGAATCGTCACGCGCGCAATTCGTCCCTGCTCGGCTAGTTGGTTGATCCACGCGCTGGCATCGCCGGCGCTACGCGCGATGATTTCGTCTTCAGTCAAATCGCCCAACTCGTGCAGAATCAGCGCGAGCTCTTCTGCGGTGCGCGCCCGAAATTCCGGTGAAAGATGTTGTTCGCGCGACTGCGTTTCCGCAATCGCTTCCGGCTTGAGCAGGTTCCGCATCGCGTCACTGCCCAGCACATCGTCCAATGTTTCGCGGCGGAGCGCGAGCGATTGCATCTGCCGTTCCGCTTTCGGCGCGTCCCATTCGTACATGTAGACGCTGATAAAGTTGAACAACAACTCGGACGCGACCGGCGACGGAACGATAGTTTCAATTGGCACGATTCGAATATCGCCATTTTGAATCTGGTTCAAGATTTCTTCGAGATGCGGTAGATCGAAAACATCGCGCAGGCAATCGCGGTACGTTTCCGCGATGATCGGAAAATTTTCGTAGCGACTTACGAGCGCGAGGAGGTCTTTGGCTTTGAGACGTTGCAACCAAAATGGCGTGCGCTTGTGCCCGCGCGCTTTGGGCAAAAGCAACGCGCGCCCGGCATTCATTCGAAATTGCGCGCCGAAGACTGCCGAGTTGGGAAGTTCGCGCAAAATCCGTTCGCGCGCGTCTGCCGCCGTGAGTTTTTGTACGATGTCAACGGGCGGTTCGCGCGTGCTGGGAAAGCGAAAGAGAATGCCGTCGTCGTTCGTTTGCGTCTCGACCTGCACACCGGCGCGTTCGCGCAACGCGCTCATCAGCGCGAGCGCCCACGCGCCATTCACGCGCCCGCCGAACGGCGAGTGAATTACCAGGCGCGGTTCGCCAATCGTGTCTTGAAAACTTTCGACGACAATCGTCGTATCAGATGCGATGACGCCGATGGCATCGAGTTGGCGTTGCGCGTGCGCGATGAGATTACGAATCGAGTTTTCGTCGAGCGTGTATTCATCGCGGAGCCATTTTTCGATTTCCTGTAGGGGCGACGCATGCGTCGCCCCTACGAATTTCTCCGCAATCTCGCGCCGGAATTTGCCAATCCGAACACCCAGCTCGTACGGTCGCCAGGGATAATCGCCGTTCCAAAACGGCATTCGCGGCGTCGCGCCCGCGGCGTCTTCGACGACGATTCGATCATCGGCGATCTCGCGGACGCGCCAGGTGTGACTGCCGAGCAGGAACGTGTCGCCGACACGCGTTTCGAAAATAAATTCTTCGTCGAGTTCGCCGACCTTGGTTTTGCCATCGGGAAGATAAACGCCGAACGCGCCAGTGTCGGCAATCGTGCCGCAGTTCGTAATCGCCAGCAGACGCGAACCCGGCAATGCCGCGAGCCGACCATTCACGCGATCCCAGGATATGCGCGCCCGCACGCGTTCGTATTTTCCCGACAACATTTCGAGCACAGAGTAAAACGATTCGCGCGACAGATTGCGGTACGGATACGCGCCGCGCACGCGATCGTACAGCGCAGAGACATCCCAGGTTTCGCACGCGACCATCGCGACGATTTGTTGCGCGAGCACGTCGAGCGGATTTTCCGGCGTGTGTGTCTGTTCGACATCGCCGTCCAACATGCCGCGCGCAATCGCCGCCGCTTCAACCAGGTCTTCACGAAACGTCGCATAGATCCGTCCCACACTCGTCTGTCCGACGAGATGCCCCGAACGACCAACGCGCTGCAGACCTTGCGCCACGCTCTTCGGCGATTGCAATTGGACGACCAGGTCAACCGCGCCAATGTCAATGCCCAGTTCGAGCGAACTCGTGCCGACGAGCGCAGGCAGTCGTCCGGCTTTCAAATCTTCTTCCAACTTCCGGCGCGTTTCCTTCGACATGCTACCGTGATGCGCGCGAATCGGACCTTCCGCGCCAATCGCAAAGATGCCGCGATCACGCGGCAGACCACCCGGCGCGAGCGCTTCAGTCGAACCCGGCGGAATTTCTTCGCGTTGTTCCGCATCGAGTTGCGCGTTCAATCGGTCGGCGGTGCGTTCCGCCAAACGGCGATTGTTCGCAAACACGAGCGTCGTGTGATGTTGGCGAATGTCGTTCAAGACATGCGGCACGACCGAGGGCCAAACGGTTTCGCCCGGCAGTTCGCGAAAATCTTCGACGACGGTGACAACTTGGAGATCGAGCGGCTTGTGGTAACCCGCGTCAACAATCGTGACCGGTCGAGGTTGGTGGTTGGATGTTGGATGTTGGACTGTTGACTGTTCGTTTACTGCTGACTGTTCACTGTTCACCGATTCTTGTCCGCCGAGAAAACGCGCAACTTCGTCGAGTGGTTTGATCGTTGCGGATAATCCGATGCGTTGAACGCGACCTGTCGCGAGATGTTCGAGCCGTTCCAGACTGAGCGCGAGGTGGACGCCGCGCTTGTTGCCGCACAGCGTATGGATTTCATCCACGATCACGGTGCGCGTGGTGCGAAACATTTCGCGCGCGCGCGGACTCGTCAGCATCAAGTAGAGCGATTCGGGAGTTGTGATGAGAATGTGCGGCGGATGTTTCCACATCGCCGCGCGCTGGGTCTGCGGCGTGTCGCCGGTGCGAACCGCCACGCGTAAGGTGGGCAAATCTATTTTCAAACGTTCTGCGGTTGCGCGAATGCCGTCCAGGGGTTGGCGCAAATTACGTTCGATGTCGTTGTTCAACGCTTTGAGTGGAGAAACGTAAAGGAGATGAACGCCAGAGAAACCAGGTTTCTTTAAGAAACCTGGTTTCTGGAATAGTTCGTCAATGCCCCACAAAAATGCGGCAAGTGTTTTACCGGAACCGGTGGGCGCGAGAATGAGGGTATGCTCGCCGCGCTGGATGGAATCCCAACCCTGGGATTGCGGCGGTGTTGGCGCGCCAAACGTTTCGCGAAACCATTCGCGGGTAGCCGATGAAAAGATTTCCAGAATGTCACGCATCAAGACCTCACGCCGAGATTGTAGTCGGATGAGGAGAGCGTGTCAATGTGTTCCACCATGTTCCCTCCCCTGTTGCGAAGCAACGGGGGAGGGTTAGGGTGGGCTGATGAACGAAGGTTCAAAGCAGCCAGTTTCTGACTCTTGAAACATACCGTTTTTGTTCCGCTTGGAAGCGTCGGAGTGCTACTTGCATTTTAACAATTTTCCGTTATGCTTGGTTTATCCTATG
>JACRBM010000102.1 GCA_016219275.1 Chloroflexota bacterium | reverse complement strand
AGGACCGCTCGGCGTGGGTAACAGTCTTTGAAAAGAAGTCACGAGCCAACATGGAGAAAAAGAACTGCCCACGTGACCCGTCGAAACGCCGAGTCATTTTCTCTGGGACACCCTGTTCGTGCAAATCTATTATACGAGGAGTAAACAAACTATGCTAAGAAAAAGTCAACCGGCACAACAAGAGACCTGGGATATTGAGTTTCACTGCGACAAATGTGGTCATCCTGCTACCGAGGTTGATCTTATATGCGATAACTGTGGTCATTTTCTTATTCGCTTCGACAGATTGACCATATTGACGTTCATTATTTCTGTACTTGCGTCGTTCATCCTGTTTCGCGCTAGCAATGCTATTTGGCCAATGTACCTTTTGGTTGCACTCGGTATAATTCACCTTTACGCCGCCATTTTTTCTCGGGGAGCAGTTGTCACCAGTGCGACATTTCTGATTTTTGCTTTCACGTTTATTTGGGGAGTGTGGGTGGTCGTTGATTGGCTATCACATACAAACCCTACTCAGGCGATATTTGGATCTCTGTGGACACAATTTCAGGGTACCTATCGAGACTGGTCATTCCTGGTTCCTCTGTCTCTCTGGGTTGCCGGAACAATATGGGGAATATTCCTCGGTCGAAGTAAGGCAATGCCTCGGGTTAAGCTTGCGAGTAGCTACTTTCTTGGAACAGGGTCGTTCATCTTTGGACTCTGGGGGGTTTGGGCAATTCTTATACAGAACAACCTGATTCGTGATCTGGTTTTACAAGCTACAGTAGTAGCCGGACTGATTGTTCCGCTCGTATTATTGTTCATATTACTACAAAGGCAACCTCCAGAGGGCACTAAAGCTTCTATATTTGCGCTCTGGTTATTGATCATTACCGCATATTTATTCTCAACTCAGTTCCTAACTAACTTGGTGCAATATGGGTTAGGTGTATTCCTTCCGAGACTTTTGGGAATGACGCCTTTGCCTGATGTCAAGTTGCCATGGCTTCTAGAACTCCTCAAATGGAGAAATCCGATATCAGGTATACTGACCGCTACCTCAATATTCTCTCTAGCTGCATCAGGTGTTGCACAAGCTACGTCGAACTTTGAAGCCCCCAAGCCGTCGTTTTACGTTTCTGCCAAAGATAATGTAAGTAATTTATTAGCACGATCTCAGAACGATCTTGAGAGATTGGTGCTTAATCTAGTCGGCACTGTACTCGAGATGACTAGGATCATTGTTATCGTTGCAACATTGGGAGCTCTTACAACAATTAATTTTGTCCAGAATCTGGTCGCAACTTTTAGGCAAATACTCATATACCTATTGAGGATGATCAGATACCTTGTTTTACCGATCTGTTCATTCTCTTTGTTGAGCGCACTCATGATATTAGTGCTACGTGGTTACCAGACATACATCGGTGGTAGTACTTCGGTAGATCCCCTGGCACTATGGGGAGCAGCATTTACAGTAATGATATTTGTATTGATACTTTGTGGCGCATCTTTTGGCTTTGCGCCTGCGGTTGAAAGGAAATTTATTTTCGCAGGTACCGAGGCTACGACATTGGGAATGTACATATATTTCTTTATCACACTCGCGAGCCTGGGGTTGCCACTAATCTGGTTCGGGTTCCGAACAACTGGAGTTGATCTTTTCGGGGTGAGACCCGGCTTGATCTATTTCACCAATCTTGTTGCTTCTACCCTACTACTGCTAGTGCTGGTCTTGACAATTGCCCCAGGCGCATTGTTTCAAGATATTAGGCGTTCAATCCCACACTTTGAACAAGTTATTTACGGTGTTCAGGTCTCACTAGTTATCGTTTTCGCCTTAATTGCTTTGTACTTGGGTATGGGTTTCATTTCCAGCGGGTTGCTTGCTGCACTAAAGTGAAAGTACTTCGCCCACAAGAGGTGTCAATCGCAAATAAAAACCCCCATGGTTAGGGGGCACAGTCTAGTCCTTTCGGACACCCACCAATACTGGCAGTATTCGGCTGCATTTGTTGCATCATAATCGCCTGCGATTCGTTTGTCAATCGCGTACTCAATGCTTCGAGGTCAAGGCAAAATAACAATGGCACAGTACCACTACCTCGACGATTCGGGCGATCCTGGATTGAGCGGAGCGGAGGGTTCGTCCAGTTATTTTGTGTTGGCGATGGTGCAATTGGCAGAACACAATGCACTATCGGCTTTAGCTGCTGTTCGCCAAGCATTGCATTTGCCGGCGCGGTTTGAGTTCAAGACATATAAAACGACGCGGGTCCAGAAACAACATTTCTTTCATGCTGTCGAGCAAGTGCAATTCCGAGTTCGTGCAGTCGTGATTGACAAACGCGCCTTGACCTTGCCGTTCACCGAAATGGGCGGGCAGGAATTGATGGTCGAGTTTACGACGCGATTAGTTTTACGTGCGCCAGAAGCAGAGCTTGCCAATGATGTGTTAATTGTGGATGCCGGGACGCCAGCACTTTGCCGAGCATTGCGTTTACGATTATCGGTTGAGTGTCGCCAAAGGGAACGTGAACGACCATTCAGCAAAATCGTCGGAGGCAGATCCCAGAACGAGGATGGTCTACAATTGGCGGATATGATTGCCGGCGCGATTCGACAATATGTGGTGCAGGGACAAAAAGAGCATTACGCGACCTTTGTAAACAAGGTCATTGATCTGTGGCAAGAGCCGGAACGATGAAAATAAAACACCCCCGACTATCCTCATGGAGGAAGACCACCTCTCTTGGCGACCTTATCGTCGGGGGCGCGTAAACCAGACGAACTGGTTTATTGTGAATCTATTATACGACTGAACAGAAATCGTGTCAACACAATTTTCGATCCGCCGCGCCACACCCGACGACGCGCCCAGCATCGTCGCCATCTGGCAGGAAATCGCCGCCGAGCGAATCTATTCGGCGATTGATCGCCCTTTCACGCTCGAACAAGAACGCGAGTACGTCGCGTCGCTTTCGGAACGCGAAGGAGTTTTCGTCGCGGAGCAGGACGGTCGAGTCATCGCGTTTCAAACGCTCGACTTGTGGGCGCGGTTCATTCGCTCGATGGATCACGTCGGAACCATCGGCACAGAAATCTTGCGCGAGTGGCGCGGGCGCGGTATCGGCAGGCAACTCGCCGCGCACACCATCGCGTTTGCGCGCGAGCACGGGTACGAAAAGCTCGTTATCTTTGTCCGCGCGAGCAACGCAAACGCGCAACAGTTTTACCTCGGCTTGGGTTTTACACCGTGCGGAAAATTCGCGCGGCAGGTTTTGATTGACGACAAATATGACGACGAAATTTTGATGGAGTTGTTTTTGTAAAGGATGAAAGCAGAAGGATGAAGGATGAAAAGACGTAGCGAAAAACTCATCCTTCATCCCTCATCCTTCCGCCTTTGAAAATTATGGACACCTTTCCAGTTATCATCCTCATCGGTCGCCCGGCAGCGGGCAAGAGCGAGGTGATTGACTATCTCAAGAAATTGCAGGACGACGAACGCCGCGCGAAATTGCGGATTGCGCCGTTCGACGAGATTGACGATTTTGTCTGGGTGTGGGAAACGTTCGAGGACGACAAGATCCGCGCCAAGCATGGTCGTCCGCGCCAGGATACCGACGCGAATTACTTTTTTCTCGATCCGTTCACCTGGAATTTGTACATCGAAAAGATGAACCTCGCGTTCGCCAAACGACTCGCGCGCGATGCGAATTGTCTGCGCGACCGCACGGTGATTCTCGAATTCGCGCGCGGCGGCGAGTGCGGATTTCGTGAAGCGTTCGCGTACTTGTCGGACGAAATTCTTGAACGCGCGGTCATCGTTTACATTCGCGTCTCGTACGAAGAATCGGTGCGACGCAATCACAAACGCGCTCGCCCAGGACAGGAAGATTCGATTCTCTATCATTCGCTGCCGGATGCCAAGATGGAACGCTACTACAAGGTGAACGATTGGGAGCAGATTTCCGGCGGCGCGACCGAAGGTGTCATTGAAATCAAAGGGCATCACGTTCCGTTCGCCGTGTTCCAGAACGAGCCGGAAAAAACGGATGACCCGGCGAAGCTGGGTCCGGCGTTGGAGGACGTGTTCGCGCGATTGTGGAAATGGAATCTGGAAATTGGACGTTAGAAACTGGAGGAGCGAATTCTAACCTCCAACTTCTATCCCTACGAGGTAAACATGAAAGAACTGGCACAGGATTTTCTGAACCAAAAACACATCGCGATCGTCGGCGTGACGCGCGATAAAATGGGTTGGGGTCGTACACTGTACGATGAATTCAAAAAACGGGGGTACAATGTGTACGCGGTCAATCCCGCACGCGAGATTCCCGGCGTCGAATGTTTCGCCGCGTTGCGCGACGTGCCGGCGAAACTCGATGGCGTTCTGCTCGCGGTGCCGCCAAGCGTGACCGATCAGGTCGTGCGCGAGGTGGCAGAACTCGGCATCCCGCGCGTGTGGATGCACAAGGGCGGCGGACCCGGCGCGGTGTCGCAAGCCGCGATTCAATTTTGCAAAGAGCAAAACATCGCAACCGTGTACGGTGTGTGCCCGTTCATGTATTTGCAACCGCAAGGGTTCGGACACAAAATGCACTATACTGTCACCAAGTGGTTTGGTGGATTGCCGCAAGGCGCGTAATCTGTAGGCAGGTAAACAAGTAGACAGGTCGGTGCTTGTTTACTTGTTTACCTGTCAACCTGTATACTCACACACTCCAAAGGAGGAGCACATGTACATTATCGGCGAGAACATTCACATCATCTCACCCAAAGTCAAGGAAGGCATCGCGAATCGCGACGGCGCATTTTTCGTTGACCTCGCGCGCAAGCAAATGCAAAACGGCGCGAGCGCGCTCGACCTGAACGTCGGTCCGCAGAAAAAAGCCGGCACCGAAATCGTGCCCTGGCTCGTCGAAGTCGTGCAAGAAGCGGTCGGGACTGATTTCACGTTGTCGCTCGACACGACGAATCTCGAAGCGATCAAAGCCGGCTTGAAGAAAATTCCGCGCGGACGCGCGATTATCAACTCGACCTCGGCGGAAGCGGAACGTCTCGAAGCCGTGCCGCTCGTCGCCGCCGAGTACGGCGCGCAACTCATTGGCTTGACGATGGCGAAGGAAGGCATTCCGGTCAGCGCGGAATCGCGCGTGTCGCTCGCGCTCGAAAAACTCGTGCCGCGCATGGAAGAAGTCGGCTTGCCGCTCGAAAATCTCATTATTGACCCGCTCGTGTTGACGGTGAAAGGTTGCCAAGAGTTCGTCCCGCAGTGCGTCGAAGCGGTGCGGATTCTCAAACAATCCGGTTTGCCGGTCAAGACGAATGCCGGTTTGTCGAATGTGTCGAACCAGGTGCCGAACGAATTGCGCCCGCTCCTCAATCGCACGTACATGGTGATGTTGATGGCGGTCGGTCTCGACATGGCGATTGCCGATCCGCTCGATCACCATCTCAAAGAATTCATCCGCATCGTCGAAGCGCGCGATGGTTCGACGCCGGTCGGCAAGTTGCTCGTCACGCTCTTTGATCGTACGGCGGCGGGTGAAGAAGTGACGCCGGATGACGTGGACATGCAAGACCTAGACCAGGTCGCAATCTGGAAGACGATCCAAGTTCTGTTGAACAAGGTTATTTACGCTGACGCATATCTCAACGTCTAGAGATTGGAAATTGGAAGTTAGAAGATGGAAGTTGGAATTTCGAAGTTAGAAGATGGAAGTTAGAAGATCGAATTCAGTTCGCCTATCCGACTTCCAACTTCCAATTTCCAACCTCTAATCTCCAACATCCAACCTCTAACTTCCAACCTCAAAGGAGAGTGGTTTCAATGACAAAGCCAGTCACCAAAGAAGAACTGCTCGCCAAGGCGAAAAAGCCGGCGGCAGACGCGATGGAACTGCATCCATTCTATCGCGGCAAAGTCGAAACGATGCTGAAATGTTGCGTTCGTGATTTCAACGATTTCGCGATCTGGTACACGCCGGGCGTTGCCGCGCCATGCAGGGCGATTCAAGCCGATCCCGAATTGGTGTATCAACACACGAACAAGTGGAACACCGTCGCGGTGATTAGCGACGGTACGCGCGTTCTGGGTCTCGGCGACATCGGTCCCAAAGCCGGTTTGCCGGTGATGGAGGGCAAGGCGCTCCTCTACAAGTACCTGGGTGGGGTGGACGGCGTGGCGTTGATGATTGACAGCAAAGACCCCGATGTGATTATCAACACGGTTAAATTGTTGCAACCTTCGCTCGGCGGCGTCAACCTCGAAGACCTATCGCAACCGAAATGCTTTCGCATCCTCGACACGCTGCGCGAACAATGCGAGATTCCGATCTGGCACGACGATCAACAAGGCACCGCGACGGTAACACTCGCCGGTTTGATCAACGCGCTCAAAGTCGTCGGCAAGAAAATCAACGAAGTGAAAATCGCGTTCATCGGTTGCGGCGCGTCGAACGTCGCGATCAGCCGCTTGATCTTTTCGTACGGCGCGACACCCGCGCTGTGCATGATGGTGGACACAAAAGGCATCTTGCACAAAGGGCGCACCGACATCGAACAACGCAAAGCCGAGTTCGTGGACAAGTGGAAACTGTGCAACATCACGAACGCCGAAGGACGCACCGGCGGGATCGCCGATGCGCTCAAAGGCGCGGATGTGTGCATCGCGCTTTCGACGCCAGGTCCCGATGTGCTCAAGAAAGAATGGATCGCGACGATGGCGCAGGACGCGATTGTCTTTGCGTGCGCGAATCCGATTCCCGAAATGTGGCCCTGGGACGCGAAGGAAGCCGGCGCAGTTGTCGTCGCGACCGGGCGTTCCGACTTTCCGAACCAGGTCAACAACTCGCTCGGTTTCCCCGGCATTTTCCGCGGCACGCTCGATGTGCGCGCCAAGACGATTACCGACGAGATGTGCATTGCCGCCGCCGTCGAGATGGCGACGATGGCGGAGGAGAAAGGTCTCTCGGCGGATTACATCATGCCGACGATGGACGACGTAGATGTGTTCCCACGCGAAGCCGCCGCCGTCGCGATGAAAGCGATCGAGCAGGGCATCGCCAAGATTACGAACGTAACGTACCAGCAAGAGTACGAGTACGCCAAGAAATTGATTTTACGCGCGCGCGGCATGGTGCACGATGCGATGGCGACCGGCTACATCGAGTTACCTAAGGGTAGCCAAGCGCCCAAGCCCAGTAAAAAAATCGTCGCGGTGATGAAGAAAGCGACTGCCGCGAAACCGCCAGCCAAAAAGTCAGCCAAGAAAAAACCAGCACGCAAGGTGAAAAAAGGCGCGCGCTAAGGTTCGGCTCGCCAACTCGATCAGAAATTGAAATGCGCCTCACCCCACTTCCCCAACCCCCTCTCCCCTCCCCTCTAGCCACGTCCTTAACGGCGTGGCTAGAGGGGAGGGGAGAGGGGGCAGGGGGTGAGAGGAGAGGTCAAAAGGAGAATCGTATGTACGACCTGATCATTCTCGGCGGCGGACCTGCGGGTTTGACCGCGGCAGTGTATGCTTTGCACAAACGCATCGAAACGCTCGTCATCAGCGAAGACCTCGGCGGCAAAACGGCGTATCGGTTGCAACTCAAAGGATTGGAAGGGCACGAGATCATCTCGGGCTTGGAAGTGGTCGAGAAATTCAAACGGCAGTTGGAGTACTTGCAGTTCGCGCACAAGGCGGATCGCGCGACCAAAGTCGTGCCCAAGGGCAATGGCTATTCGGTAATCGCGCAAGGCAGTACGTATGAAGCGCGTGCGGTCATCGTCGCGACCGGCGCGCGCCCACGGCGGCTCGACGTGCCGGGCGAAAAGCGTTTGATGGGACGCGGTTTGTCTTACTCCGCGATTAGTCACGCGCAAGTACTCATCGAAAAGCAAGCGGCGCTGTACGGCAGCAGCGAACGCGCGATTCACTCGGCGGCGGAACTCGCCGAAGTCGCCAAAGCGGTGCACGTGATTTTGCCGGACAAGGGCGCGAGCGATCTCGCACTTGGCAAGAAATTGCGCGCGAATCCTAAAGTCAAATTCTACGACGACGCGCAGTTGAAAGAAGTGCGCGGCGACGAGTTCGTCGAGAGCGTCGTCATCGCGCAACAAGGCGCGTCGCAGGAAGTCAAAGTAGACGGGTTGTTCATCGAGATGGGCTTGACGCCCAATTCCGAAGTCGTCGCGGATTTCGGGATCGTGGACGCCGAGGGTCGCATTGCCGTGAACAACAAGTGCGCGACCACGAAACCCGGCGTGTTCGCCGCCGGTGATGTCACCGACGTGTATATCGAACAAGTGTTGATCGCGATCGGCGAAGGTGCGAAAGCCGCGTTGAGCGCGTACGAGTATCTGTTAAATCAGTAAACAATGAACAGTATTCAGTAAACAGTGTTCAGTATTCAGTAATCCACTGAATACTGAACACAGAACACTGAATACTATACCAGAGGAGAAGAATGACCGCACAAATCATTGACGGAAAAGCCGTTGCCGCCGCAGTGCGGAACGAGGTCAAGGAACAAGTCGCCCAGTTGCGCGCGCAAGGACTCGTGCCCGGACTAGCAACGGTGTTGGTGGGCGCGCGCCCGGACAGCGTGAGTTACGTTACGTCAAAACGCCAGGCGTGCGCGGAACTCGGCATCGAATCTTATCACAACGAATTGCCGGAAAATATCACGCAAGATGAACTGCTCGCGCTCGTGAACCAGTTGAGCGCGGATCCAAAGGTGCATGGCATCCTCGTTCAGTTGCCTTTGCCAAAGCACATCAACGAAGAAATCATTCTCAGCGCCGTGAACATTGACAAGGACGTGGACGGTTTCCATCCGATCAACGTCGGCAAACTGGGAATGAAGAACCGCGAACCGTTGTTCGCACCCTGCACACCGGCTGGCGTGATCGAACTGCTCGACCGCATCGGCGCGAAAATCAGCGGCAGCCGCGCGGTCGTTCTGGGTCGCTCGAACATCGTTGGGTTGCCCGCGTCGTTGTTGTTGCTTGGACGCGATGCGACGGTTACGATTTGCCACAGTCGCACGAAAGACATTGCGGCGGTTGTGCGCGAGGCGGATATCGTCGTCGCAGCAATCGGCAAGCCGAAATTCGTGACGGCAGACATGGTCAAGCCCGGCGCGTATGTCATTGATGTTGGCGTGAACGGCATTCCGGTGTTGAACCCGGATGGCACGCCGGCGATCAGCGAAAAGACCGGTAAGCCGAAGCAAAAACTCGTCGGCGATGTGGATTTCGACGCGGTGAAAGAAATCGCGGCTGCAATCACACCGGTGCCGGGCGGCGTCGGACCGATGACGATCGCGATGCTGATGAAGAACACCTTACGCGGCGCGAAACACGCGTTTGGGTTGATGTAGAAAACGTAGAGACGTTCCGCCGGAACGTCTCTACGTTTTTTGACCCATTTTTGACTTGCAGGCAACGTGAATTAGACTCCTTGTCAGGATAATTTAGCTAGCCACCTGAAGGAGGGCATGTCCCGATGAAATGGTACGAGTTCGGTCCAATCGCGTGGGCGCGCGAGTACATCAACACTCATCCGCGCTTTGAGAATTTCCTCAGCCAAGTCATGCTTCCCCCCGAAGCCGTTATCAAAAAGACCTTGTTCGGTTGCCAGTCTTGCGGTCAATGCCTCTTGCACGAAAACGGCTATACTTGTCCGATGCGGTGCCCCAAAACTTCGCGCAATGGTCCGTGCGGCGGCGTGCGCGCGAACGGTCACTGCGAAGTATACCCCGAACGCTGGTGTGTGTGGTATCGCGCGTACTATCGCTCCAAGACCGCGCCGATGCCTAAAGCGTGGCGCGAAGATATGTACAAAAATCACGAGCCGGTCAATTGGGAACTGATCAATACCTCGTCGTTCCTCAACGTATTTACCGGACGCGATCATGGCGTCAAGTCCCATCCGCCAACTGTAAAGAAAACCGCGCCCGCCAAACCCGAAGAGAAAAAAGCCGCGCCGCCTAGTCCTGCGGCGAAAGCGTAAAATTCTTTTATCCGCGAATCACGCGAATCACGCGAATTAAGAAATCCTTCGCGGAAATTCGCGTAATTCGCGGATAAAATTTTGAGAGGAAGATCATGGAGATACGCGAGCCAGCCAGCAATCTAGAGAAAATTCTGCGCGCCGGCAAATTCGCAGTGACGTCCGAACTCGGTCCACCGAAAAACGCGGACGCCGCGATCGTTCACAAGAAAGCCAAACTTTTGCGCGATGTCTCGGACGGCGCGAACATCACCGACAACCAAACCGCTATCGTACGTATGTCGTCTATCGGCGCGGCGGTGATGACGATACAAGATGGTTTCGAGCCGATCATCCAAATGACGTGCCGCGACCGCAATCGCATTGCGATGCAAAGCGATTTGCTCGGCGCGTACGCGCTCGGCGTGCGAAACGTGTTGTGCTTGAGCGGCGATCACATGCGTTGGGGCAATCATCCCGAAGCGAAAAAAGTGTACGACCTCGACTCGATCAACTTGATCGCGATGGTGCGTGGGATGGATGCAGGCAAATTCCAGAACGGCGAAGATATCAAACCCGCGCCGCGCTTTTTCGTCGGCGGGGTCGAAAATCCGTTCGCGCCGCCGTACGAATTTCGTCCCTTCCGCTTGAAGAAAAAAGCGGACGCGGGCGCGCAGTTCATTCAGACGCAAATGATTTTCAACGTGGATCGTTTCAAAGAATTTATGGCTAAAGTCGTTGACCTGGGTTTGCACGAACGCATGTACATCCTCGCCGGCGTCGGTCCGCTGAAATCGCCCGGCATGGCGCGCTATATGCGCGATTCCGTCGCGGGCATGGAAGTGTCGCCACAGTGGGTCGAGCGGATGGAAAAGACGCCGAAGGAAAAGTGGAAGGACGAAGGCATCAACGTCTGCGTCGAAATCATTCAACAGATGCGCGAGATTCCCGGCATCGCGGGTGTGCACATCATGTCCATCGAATGGGAAGAAGCCGTGCCGCTCATCGTGGAACGCGCGGGACTATTACCGAGACCGAAACCGGCAGAATTGACGGTGGCGCAACCACTTGCCGCCGCCGCGTAAAAGTTGTAAAATTGAATCACGAGGGCGGGCAACCCCCGCCCTCTTTTTGTAAAAAAGGCGGCTCACGATGTCTGATCCCATGCTACCCAATGCGCGCGAAAAAGGACCAGCCAGTTTGTTGAATGCGGTGTTTATCGGTTATATGGTGGGCACGTACAGTGTGATGGGCAAGGGCGGCGCGCAAGCCATCGCAAATATGGCAGGCGAGTACGTCGGGCGCGAAATTCTGGCGTACGCCAAGAGCCAGGGCAAAACACTCAACTCGGCTGGTGCGTTGGCGAAATTTTTCGAAGAAAACGGACTTGCCGGCGCGGTCACGGTAAGCGAAAACCCGGATATCGTAGCAATCCAGGTCGCGCAGTGTGGTATCTGCCCGAAGCGCGTCGGCAAATATCAATTCGATGGCACCGCATGTCCCTGGGGCGGTGTGATGATCGGCGCACTGGGAACGATTCTGCAAAAAGAATTTTCGGTTTCAGCCGGGTTGAAACCGGCGGAAGCGTGCACGATCACGCTCAAGTTCAGAAAGTGAAATTCGAACTGGGATGCCCAGTTGAGGAGTGAGGTGAATATGCGCGAAATACAAGCCAGCCAAATCACGGAAACGTTGGCGCGCCTCGCTGTTGAGGCGAACCATTATCTCGGCGATGATGTGGTCGCCGCGTTGAAAAAAGCTCGATACGAAATCGAGGAATCGCCGCAAGGCAAAGAAGTCCTGGATCAATTGCTCAAGAATGTCGAGATTGCCAAGCAAGGCACGTTCCCGCTGTGCCAGGACACCGGCGTCGCGGTCATCGTCGTCGAACTAGGTCAGGAAGTTCACATCGTCGGCGGCGAGTTGGTTCAAGCGATTCACGATGGCGTCAAGAAAGGGTACACGGATGGATTTCTGCGCAAGTCTATGGTTGGGATGCCATTCAGCGCGCGCAAGAACACCAGGGACAATACGCCCGCGATGATTCATACCGAAGTCGTGCCAGGCGACAAGGTGCATATCACGATCATGCCCAAAGGCGGCGGCTGCGAAAATATGTCCGCACTCGGAATGTTGAAACCAGCCGATGGTCGTCAAGGCGTGCTCGATTTCGTCGTCAACACGATTGACAAAGCTGGGTCGAACCCGTGCCCGCCGACGATTATCGGCGTCGGCATCGGCGGCAGCGCCGACCAAGCGATGTGGCTCGCGAAAAAATCGCTCTTGCGTCCGGTCGGCGAACACAACCCGGATGAAGAAACCGCCGGACTGGAAAAAGAATTGCTCGAAAAAATCAACAATCTCGGTATCGGTCCGATGGGCTTGGGCGGTCGCGTGACGAGTCTCGCGGTCAACGTGCTCGTCTCGCCGTGTCACATTGCCAGTATGCCGGTTGGCGTGAACGTGCAGTGCCACAGCGCGCGATACAAGGAAGCAGTGCTCTAGTAGCGAGTGCAATAGTTTGATAGTGCAATAGTGCGTTAGTTGAAAAACTATGCTTGCACTATCGCACTATCGCACTATCGCACTAACACACTAAACAACCATGAAAACATACAACATCGCCGTTATTCCCGGTGACGGGGTCGGAATGGAAGTGATGCCCGAGGGCGTCAAAGCAATGCGCGCCGCGTCCCAGGTCGTCGGCGGATTCGAAATGCGCTTTGAAGAATTGCCTTGGGGCACCGAGTTCTATCTCAAGACCGGCAAGATGATGCCGGCGGACGGATTGAAGATTCTGGAAAAGTTCGACGCGATTTATCTCGGCGCGGTCGGGATGCCGACGCTTGCGCCGGACAATGTGACGCTCTGGGGCTTACTCCTGCCAATTCGCAAGAGTTTCCAGCAATACATCAACTTGCGTCCGATTCGACTCTTGCCCGGATTATCGGGACCGCTCAAGGGCAAAGGACCGGATGACATCAACTTTGTCTGCGTGCGCGAGAATTCGGAAGGCGAGTACTCTGGGGCAGGCGGGCGCGTGCACATTGACACCGAACACGAGGTCGCGATTCAAACGAGCGTGTTTACGCGCCACGCGGTTGAACGCGTGATGCGATTCGGTTTTGAACTCGCGCGCACGACATCAAAAAAGAAACTGACGAGCGTGACAAAATCGAACGCGTGCCAGTATTCGATGGTGTTTTGGGACGAGGTGTTCGCGAAACTCGCGCCGGAATATCCAGACATCAAGACGGACAAATGGCACATTGATTCGATGTGCGCGCGGTTCGTCACGAATCCGCAAACGCTCGATGTCGTCGTCGCATCGAACTTGTTCGCCGACATCCTCACCGACCTCGGCGGCGCGATCCAGGGCAGTCTCGGCACGCCGCCGAGCGCGAACCTGAATCCCGAACGCAAGTATCCTTCGATGTTCGAACCGGTGCACGGCAGCGCGCCGGACATTTACGGCAAAAAGATTTCGAATCCGATCGCCACAATCTGGGCAGGCGCGATGATGCTCGACTGGCTCGGCGAGAAAAGCGCGAGCGACCGCGTGATGCAAGGCATCATTTCGGTTACACAAGACTGCGAGGCGCTCACGCCCGATCTCGGCGGACCCGCGAACACCATCGAGTGTGGCGACGCGATTTGTAACGCAATCCTAAACCAGTGAACAGTATTCAGTATCCAGTAGTCAGTATTCAGTCGCTCACTGAATACTGAACACTGAACACTGAACACTGCTCCTCAAGGAGCAACTGATGAAACTAACCACTCCACTCACGGATGAAATTCTGGAAAAACTACACGCGGGCGATAACGTCGAAATCACCGGCACGATTTACGTCGCGCGCGATGCCGCGCACAAACGCCTGGTCGAAACACTGGATCGCGGCGAAAAATTGCCGGTGGATTTTACCGGACAGATCGTTTACTACATGGGTCCCTCGCCGACGAAACCCGGTCAGGTCATCGGCTCGGCGGGACCGACGACGAGCGGGCGCATGGATCGTTACGCGCCGCGCTTGATGGAAATCGGCTTGAAGGGGATGATCGGCAAAGGTCTGCGTCTTGCGCCGGTCAAGGACGCGATGAAGAAGTACAAATCGGTGTACTTTGCCGCGACGGGCGGCGCGGCGGCGCTGATCTCGCAACGCATCAAAAAAGCCAAGGTCATCGCGTACGAAGAACTGGGTGCGGAGGCATTGCAAGAGTTGCAAGTCGAAGATTTCCCGGTCATCGTCGTTAACGATATTTTCGGCGGCGACGCGTACGAGGACGGCAAGAAACAGTACGCGCGAAAATAGTCGCGTGGGTGCTTGGTCGAACAAAGAAAATGCCGCAAGCTCGACGTGGTAGTCGGCGACTTGCGGCATCGCTTTTCAATAGCGGCATACGTCAAGCATGTTCGAGCGCGGATGCTTCAATCTTCCGTTCAAAGAAAAAACGTACATTGGAATCATCCAACTCTTTTAGCGCAAAAGCTCGCGCGAGGTCTTCGAATAGCTCACTCGCATTCAAAATCATCGCACCGACGACGTGATGTGTGTCCGGGTCAACACGCAAATAAAAGTCATCGTCCACATAGACCGAAATTGCCGATTGTGGCTTATCCACATTAATGACAAGATCAAGTTCATCACTGTCAGGATAATAGTGATAGTCGGTTATCCTCATTTTTTCCATTCGAGTATCGCCCTCTTCATCACGCGACCGGGCAACATGGCAGATTCGACATAGCCGCGCTGTATATGATCAGATTCCAAAACAACTTTGACCACAACGGTAACATAATTTCCGGCATGCCTACCCCAGGTTAAATTGCTTCGATAATGTAACTACTCAGCCATCGTTCCTTTATCCGCGAATTACGCGAATCTTCGCTAATTTTTTCTTCTTATTCGCGCAATTCGCGTTATTCGCGGATAAATTTGTTTTTTCATCGGCGTAAATGTGGGTTGGCTGAGTAGTT